>JBAWHH010000056.1:0-27746 GCA_049593715.1 Rhodocyclaceae bacterium | reverse complement strand
GGAATAGGCCTTCATGGCTGTATCTCTCGATGGGAACAGTGATTTCGCGCCGCTGAGGACGCGTAACGCGGCCGGGTCTCGGCCGCGTCGGGTACCGCGAAGAAGGAGAGGCCCCCGATGCTGCGGGCCCCGCCCTACAGCGACCGGGCGACCTCCTGAATCTCGAACACTTCGAGTTGGTCACCTTCCTCGATATCGTTGTAGTTCTTGAGGCTAAGGCCGCACTCGAAACCGGCTTTGACTTCGCGCACGTCATCCTTGAAGCGCTTGAGCGAATCGAGTTCGCCGGTCCAGGTGACCACGTGGTTGCGCAGCAGGCGAACCTGGGAGCCACGGCGCACCAGACCGTCCAGCACCATACACCCGGCTACCGCGCCAATCCGGGAAATCCGGAAAACCTGACGGATCTCGACGGTGCCCAGGACATGTTCCTTCTTCTCCGGCGCCAGCATGCCCGAGAGCGCCGCTCTCACCTCATCCACCGCTTCGTAGATGATGTTGTAGTAGCGGATGTCGACCCCAAGATGCTCCGCCACCTTGCGCGCTTGGGCGTCAGCGCGAGTATTGAAGCCAAGGACCACCGCCTTCGACGCCGACGCCAGGTTGACGTCGGATTCGGTGATACCCCCAACGGCAGCGTGGATCACCTGCACCTTGACTTCGTCCGTGGACAGCTTGGTGAGAGAGTGAACCAGCGCTTCCTGGGAACCCTGTACGTCGGCTTTGAGAATGATGGGCAGCGTTTTCACTTCGCCTTCGCCCATCTGCTCGAACATGCTTTCCAGTTTCGCTGCCTGCTGCTTGGCGAGTTTCACATCGCGGAACTTGCCCTGGCGGAAAAGCGAAATCTCCCGCGCCTTGCGCTCATCGCCGAGAACCATGGCGTCGTCGCCGGCAGCCGGAACGTCCGACAAGCCCTGGATTTCCACCGGAATCGAGGGCCCAGCCTCATCCACGGGCCGGCCAGTTTCATCGAGCATGGCACGGATGCGGCCGAACACGCCGCCCGCCAGAAGCACGTCTCCACGCCGCAGGGTACCGGACTGCACCAGGATCGTAGCCACCGGGCCGCGGCCCTTGTCCAATCGCGCCTCGATGATGATGCCCTTCGCCGGCGCATCCTTGGCTGCGGTCAATTCCAACACTTCAGCCTGCAACAGGACGTTCTCCAGCAGCTCGTCGATGCCTTGGCCGGTCTTGGCCGAAACCTCGACGAAGGGAGATTCGCCGCCGTACTCTTCCGGCACCACCCCTTCCGCAACCAGTTCCTGTTTGACCCGATCGGGGTTGGCATCCGGCTTGTCGACCTTGTTGATGGCCACCACCATTGGCACTTCACCCGCTTTAGCGTGGTGAATTGCTTCTTTGGTCTGAGGCATCACGCCGTCGTCGGCCGCGACGACGAGGATCACGATGTCCGTAGCCTTGGCGCCGCGCGCACGCATCGCCGTAAATGCCTCGTGCCCCGGCGTATCGAGGAAGGTGACAACGCCACGCGCCGTTTCCACATGGTAGGCGCCGATGTGCTGGGTGATACCGCCAGCCTCGCCGCTAGCTACCCGCGTCTTGCGGATGTAGTCCAACAAGGACGTTTTGCCGTGGTCGACGTGGCCCATGACGGTGACCACAGGCGCACGCGGAACGGAAACAATGTCCTTGTGATCGCCGGCAGCCTCGTCCAGATAGGCATCCGGTTCGTCCAACTTGGCCCGCTTGGCGACGTGCCCCAGTTCCTCGACGGCAATCATCGCCGTTTCCTGGTCCAGCACCTGGTTGATCGTGGCCATGATGCCGAGCTTCATCAGAGTCTTGATGAGTTCCGCCGCCTTTACGGCCATCTTGTGGGCCAGATCCGCAACGGAAATTGTCTCGGGAATAAGCACTTCGCGGACAATCGGCTCCGCAGGCATCTGGGCATGAGCGGAAAGCTCCTCGCCGTGTCTGTGGCGACCTCTTGGGCCGCCACGCCAACCGGACGCCCCCCCCGTGTCACCGCGGGTCTTGATGCCGCGGCGTTTGGCGGCCTCGTTCTTCCACGCTGTAGCCGTTGGCGCAGGCTTTTTGGCCTTCTTGTCATCGGGTTTTGCCGACGGCTTGTGCAGGGTGGCGGGCGCGGACGGGGCGGACGGCGCAGATGGAGTAGCGACGGGCGCAGGCGGAGCTTCGGTCGGGGTCTGGGCCTGGGCCGCCGCTTCCGTCGCGGCCTGCATCTGCGCCAACCGCTGTTCCGCCTCCTGGCGGGCGCGCGCTTCGCGCTCCTGCTTCTCTTTCAGTTCGGCGGCCTGACGGGCGGCCAATTCGGCTTGGCGCAGGGCCTCCTGTTCGCGCAGCGCCGCCTGGCCGGCATCGATCACTGGCGCGGGAGCCTCGGTTGCCGCAATCGGCTCCACCACCGGCTCCGGAGTATCGCGCTTGACCAGCACACGCTTTTTGCGCACTTCCACCTGGATGGTGCGGGGCTTGCCAGAAGCGTCGGACTTCTTGATTTCCGTCGTCTGCTTGCGGGTAAGGGTGATCTTCGTTTTCGCCAGGGTTTCACCGTGGGCCCGGCGCAAATACTCCAATAGCCGCGACTTGTCCGTCTCCGACAGGACATCGCTCTCGGTCTTCTTCTCTACGCCAGCCCTCTGCAACTGCTCGAGCAGCGCGGCTGCCGGCATCTTCAGTTCGCTGGCGAATTGCAAAACACTCGTTTGTGCCATTTCAGCTCTCCGCCATTACTGGAACCAATGGGCCCGCGCAGTCGTAATCAGATTCTTGGCCCGCTCGGCATCAATGCCGGCAAGTTCCACCAATTCATCCACCGCGAGATCTGCCAAGTCGTCGCGGGAGCGTACATTGCCGCGCGCCAGCTTCGAAGCCAGGGAGGAATCCATGCCCTCCAGGCTCAGCAGATCGTCGTCCACCTTCTCCAACTGCTCCTCGTCCACAATGGCTTCGGTCAGCAGCACGTTGCGTGCGCGGTTGCGCAATTCGTTGACTGTTTCCTCGTCGAAAGCATCGATCTCCAACATCTCCTGCAGCGGAACGTAGGCCACCTCTTCAAGCGTGGAGAAACCCTCGTCGATGAGGATGTTTGCCACCTCTTCATCGACGTCGAGCTTGTCGACGAACAGGGCGCGCGTGGCGGAACTTTCGGCCTCCGAGCGCTTCTGCGACTCTTCCACCGTCATCAGGTTGATGGTCCAGCCGGTGAGTTCCGAAGCAAGGCGCACATTTTGGCCGGAGCGCCCGATGGCGATCGCCAAATTGGCTTCGTCCACCACCACGTCCATGCTGTGGGAGTCTTCGTCGACGACGATGCTGGAAACGTCCGCCGGTGCCAGCGCGCCAATGACAAACTGGGCCGGATCGGAAGACCACAAAATGATGTCCACTCGCTCGCCGCCCAACTCGTTGGTGACCGCCTGCACGCGCGACCCACGCATCCCCACGCAGGTGCCGATGGGGTCGATACGTTGATCGTTGGATTTCACGGCGATCTTCGCCCGTATGCCCGGATCGCGCGCCGCGCCCTTGATTTCGAGCAGGCCGTCCTCGATCTCCGGTACCTCGAGTTCGAACAGCTTCATGATGAACTCGGGCGCCGTGCGCGAAAGGATCAACTGCGGCCCGCGCATGCCCCGCTCGACCCGCATCAGATAGGCCTTCGCACGGTCACCAACGCGCAGATTCTCCCGGGGAATCATCTGGTCGCGCGGAAGCACGGCTTCGATACGCCCCAGTTCGATAATGGCGTTGCCGCGCTCGATGCGCTTGATATTCCCGGTAACGATGTGTTCCTTGCGTTCCAGAAAGTCCGTCAGCACCTGCTCGCGCTCGGCGTCACGGATCTTCTGCAGGATCACCTGCTTTGCCGCCTGGGCACCAATGCGCCCGAAATCGATGGGCTCCAGCGCTTCCTCAATGTATTCGTCCAACTGGACATCGGGCACCCGCTTTTGCGCCTCGCTGATACCAACCTGGCCTTCCAGGTCTTCCACCGCATCGTCGGCCACCACCAGCCAGCGACGGAAGGACTCATAGTCACCGCTATCCCGATCGATGGCGACCCGCACGTCGGCTTGTTCACTGACGCGCTTCTTAGTGGCGGACGCCAGCGCCGACTCCAGGGAGGTAAACACAATCTCCTTGCTGACGTTCTTCTCCCGCGCCAACGCATCCACCAGCAGCAGTATTTCGCGGCTCATCGCTTCGACCTCCGGCAGCTCCCGATGCGGCTCATAGCTTAGGCACCAGGCGCGCCTTCTCAATTTGCAACAGCTCCAGCGCCATGGTCACGCCCGCGATCTGCAGCATGACCTTGCCTTCCTGGACCCCCTCCAGCACACCGACGAAATTGCGCTGCCCGTCGATTGGCACCCGTACGCGCACCGTCGCCTCGCACCCGGCGAAGCGGATAAAGTCAGCGGGCTTCTTCAGCACACGATCGAGTCCGGGTGAAGACACTTCGAGCCGGTCGAAATCGACGTTTTCCACTTCAAACAGGCGCGTCAAATGATTGCTCACCCGCGCACAGTCTTCGACAGTCACCCCATGCCCCCGGTCCGGCACATCGATGAACACCCGCAACAGCCGACCCCGAGGGCTGGTTTCGAGATCAACGAACTCGTAACCCAGACCGCGCACCGCCTGCTCGATAAGACCAAAGGTATCCATCAGATCCTACAAATAAAAAATGGGCGAGACGCCCATCCAGTTTGTTGCCGCGACCACCCAGGGGAAGACTGAAAAACGTCAGCGATTATAGCAAAGGCCTAAACTACACGCCAATCATTTCACGGCGCGAGCACGTGGCGCCGGCTTGCGCTTGCCTCCCACGAGAGGGTCAATCGTCGCCTCGGCGCCCACCGCCGCAAGGAGATCCCGTGTGGCGGCCTCGTCCAGTTCTTCGAACATGCCGCGCTTGAGCCGGCGCGACATGGTGACCGGCCCATATCGAACGCGGATCAGCCGGCTCACCATCGATCCCACGGCTTCGAAGAGTCGCCGCACCTCGCGATTGCGTCCCTCGCCCAAAACCACCCGATACCAGTGGTTGGTTCCCTCCCCGCCCTGGTCTGTAAGGCTTTGGAACCCCCCCACCCCGTCCGCCAATTCGACACCATCCAACAGAGCTTCGCGCTGCGCGTCGGAAAGCTCGCCGACGACCCGCACCGCGTACTCGCGCTCCATGCCGTAGCTCGGGTGCATGAGGCGATTGGCCAATTCGCCGCTGGTGGTCAAAAGAAGCAGCCCAGACGTGTTGAAATCCAGCCGCCCCACTGCCACCCACCGGCTGCGCTTGAGGATCGGGAGACGGTCGAAGACGCTCGGGCGGCCCTCCGGATCCCCCCGCGAGACGATCTCGCCTTCCGGCTTGTGATAGACCAGTACGCGCGGCAATCGCGCCACGGAGCGCAGCGACACCAAGCGCCCGTTAACCTTGACACGATCCCGCGGCCCGACTCGCTGGCCTACATGGGCCGGTTTGCCGTTCACGCTCACATTGCCGGCCTCGATCCACCCCTCGATCTCCCGCCGCGAGCCAAAGCCGGATTGGGCCAGGAGCTTGTGCAGTTTTTCCCCGGGTTCCACGGTTGCGGCGACCGGTGCGGCATTGGCCGACGCGGGCCGCAAAGGATGGCGGCGACCGGGACGGGCGGCAGGCGCCGGTCTGGCGGTACGGTTGGCGGCACGCTTAATTGGGGGAACCATCGCTACGCTCCATAAGACCTTCTATTTCCGAGAGCGAAGGCAGTTCTGAAAGACTGCGCAAGCCCAATTCGTCGAGAAAACGCCGCGTCGTCGCGTAAAGCGCTGGCCGGCCAGGCGTTTCCCTATGGCCCACCGCATCGATCCAGCCCCGGCCTTCCAGCGTCTTGACGATGTTGGGCGACACCGCGACGCCGCGGATATCTTCGATATCGCCCCGCGTCACCGGCTGACGGTACGCGATGATGGCCAGGGTTTCCATCACCGCACGCGAGTACTTGGGCGGCTTTTCCTGCTTGAGTCGATCAATGTGCACCTGCATCTCCGGCCGCGTCTGGAAACGCCATCCTGAAGCGGTCTGCGTCAGATTGACACCGCGCTCGCGCCACTGAGCGCCCAGTTGCTGCAGCCAAGATGACATAGTGATGGCATCCACATCCTCATCGAAAACGCGGCGCAATTCAGATACGGTCACCGGCTCGGTCGCGGCAAGCAGCACGGCCTCCAGCACCCGCAGGCCATAATCCGGCGCCGGCTGAGCGTCAACCGGCTGAGCCAAGGCATCCCGAGGCCCATCGGGCACTGCGTCTTGACTCTGCGCATAGCCCGTCATGGACACGACGGTCGAAGCCGGTGCCGCTCCCTGACCCGGATTTGTGGATTGCGTGTCAGGCGGGTTCATGGCCCAAGGATGCCACCAGCCGCACGTGGATCGGCGCAAACACTTCCCGTTGGACCACTTCCACGAGCTTTTCCCGAACCAGTTCCAGCACCGCAAGGAAACTCACCACCAGCGCCGGCACGCCGGCGCCGGCTTCGAACAGATCACCGAATTCGACGAAACCGCCGCGCTGGAGCTGCCTCAGTATGCGGCTCATGTGCTCCCGCACCGACAACTCTTCGCGCTTCACCCTGTGGTGCTGCATCATGCGTGCGCGCTTCATCACCTGCAGCCAGGCAAGTTGCAGATCGTGCAGGCTGACTTCGGGCAGGCGCTCGACAATGCGTTTGGAGATGCTGACCGAAACCCACTCGAAATCCCGCGTGGCCTGGGGCAACTCATCGATTTTCGCGGCCGCCCGCTTCATGCGTTCATATTCGAGCAGCCTACGGACCAGTTCCGCCCTTGGATCTTCCGGCTCCTCGCCCTCGGCTTTCTTCGGCTGGGGCAGTAGCATGCGGGACTTGATCTCCAGCAGTATTGCCGCCATCAGAAGATATTCCGCCGCCAGTTCCAGATTGTGGGCTCGCATGGCCTCGACGTATTCCAGGTACTGGGCGGTCAGCGGCGCCATCGGAATATCGAGGATGTCGAGATTGGCGCGACGGATCAGATACAACAGTAGATCCAGCGGTCCCTCGAAAGCGTCGAGGAATATCTCCAGTGCCTCCGGCGGAATATAGAGATCCTTCGGCAATTCCGCCAACGGCTCACCATAGACCTTAGCCTGGTGCCCCGTGTGAGCGGTGGGGAAGTCGATGATCTCTGCCATGTGCGGAGGCACGCCGCGAGCTGCCCGCACAACGGGACAGGCGCCCGGCGTCAGCCATCGGCCCTAGCTGGCCGCCCGATCGAGATCGAAAGCGCGGTGCAGCACGCGCACCGCCAGTTCGAGGTACTTCTCGTCGATGACCACGGAGATCTTGATTTCCGATGTCGAGATCATCTGGATGTTGATTCCCTCCTCGGCCAGCGCGCGAAACATCTTGCTCGCCACACCGGGGTGGGAACGCATCCCGACGCCCACCGCGGACACTTTGCAAATTCTCTTGTCACCCCGGACCTCCCGCGCGCCGACATGGGGTTTGACGGTGTTTTCCAGGATAGCGAACGCCTTGTCGTACTCACTGCGGTTGACGGTGAATGAGAAATCCGTCGAGCCATCGTGGCCGATGTTCTGGATGATCATATCCACATCGATGTTGCCCTCGGCGATGGCACCCAGAATCTGGTAGGCAATGCCCGGCCGATCGGGCACGCCGACGACGGTCAGCTTGGCCTCGTCGCGATTGAATGCGATTCCCGAAATGATCGGCTGTTCCATTTTGGCGTCTTCCTCGACAGTGATGAGCGTCCCATGCCCGCCTTCTTCGAAGCTGGACAGGACACGCAACTTGACCTTGTACTTGCCGGCGAACTCCACCGAGCGGATCTGCAAGACTTTCGATCCCAGGCTCGCCATCTCCAGCATTTCCTCGAAGGTGATGGTGTCGAGCCGCCGCGCCTCCGGCACGATGCGCGGATCGGTGGTATAGACACCATCCACGTCGGTATATATCTGGCACTCGTCCGCTTTCAACGCCGCCGCCAGCGCCACGCCGGTGGTATCGGATCCGCCGCGGCCGAGCGTCGTGATGTTTCCTTGGGCATCGACGCCTTGGAAGCCTGCCACGACGACGACGTGCCCGTCGGTCAGATCGCGCCGCATCTGCGCCTCGTCGATGTCCAGAATACGCGCCTTGGTGAATGCGCTGTCCGTCAGGATGCGAACCTGGCCGCCGGTATAGCTGCGGGCTTTCACGCCCTCGCCCATCAGCGCCATGGAAAGCAGACCGATGGTGACTTGCTCGCCGGTGGAAACCACCACATCGAGTTCCCGGGAGTCCGGATTCGGCTGGACTTCCTTGGCCAGCGCGATCAAGCGGTTGGTTTCGCCACTCATGGCGGAAACCACGACGACCACCTGATGACCTTGTCGCTGCGCCGCAGCAACGCGCCGCGCAACATTGCGGATGCGCTCCGGCGTGCCTACGGAAGTCCCGCCATATTTCTGAACAATCAATGCCATAGCCGGCTCGGACAGGATCGAAAGTCGCGCAGTTTACCCTATTCGAAGGGGGACCGGTGGCGCATGGAACCGGTTCGCTCGGCGGGCAATGACGCCGCACGAGGCCGCTTCCCAACCCGCCAGAGCTTGGCATACCCCTTTCAGGAAAAGGGGAAACCCTAACTGGGTTATCGAAGAATCCGCTAGATGGCAGGAGAATATTGATCTAAACTTCGCCTGCCAGCGCGCAAGCGATGGCAGTTTGACTTTTCCCAAATGCGAGGTTGGAACATGAAAGCTAACGAAAAAATCGATGCTCGGGAATTGCGCCGGAAACTTGGTATGAACCAGTCGCAGTTTTGGTCAAAGCTGGGCGTCACTCAAAGCGGCGGCTCCCGCTACGAAAGCGGGCGCAACATGCCCCGCCCGGTCCAGTCCCTGCTACGTCTGGTGCACGTCGAGCAGATCGACGTGAACAAGATTCGCCGTGACGACTACGAGGTAATTGAGTATCTGCGTGCCAAGGAGATGGATCTCTTCAAGCGCCTGAAGAAAGACGCTCGCGCCTGGTCCAAGAAAGCCGCAGCCTAACTTTCCGTTGCTACGGGCTGACGCGTACCGTCAGCCCGAGACGGCGAATTCTCACAGCCACCGACTCCAGCGCTTCCGCAGTCAAGGCTTTCAGCCGGCCTACCTCGGGCTGGCGCGATTCCCGAGCCAGCCCATAGAGCAGCACCCCCTGCAGCTTCTGCGGCGCGAAGGCGCCAACAATCTCCAGATAAGCATCCAGTTCGGACTCGGCCTGCGGCTGTCCGTCCAGAGCAAATAAACAGGTCTGGATCCAGGTAGGGCAGAGTTCTGCGCAGCAGGCCAGATCGCGAATCACCTGGGTTGGCGTTCGCACCACGCCGTTGATGCGGCGAAACCCCTCCGCGGTACCGGCATCGATCTTGAACCACACTTCACCCCCGGCCAGGCCCAGGGTTTCGACGCCTCGCCGCACGGACTCGCGCCGCATCAGGCTTCCGTTGGTAATCAGCCTCGCCTTTGTCGCTGGAGTGAGGCCGAACTCATTCATTACCTGGGCAATCAGAGCGACAACTTGAGGAAACTCCCGTGCGCTCGTGGGTTCGCCATTGCCGGAGATCGCAATATCCATGATCCGGTGCTGATCGTCCCCACACCCACCGGCCAATGGATCCCCGCGCCGCAAAGCCGCCAGAAAACCACGCAGTTCGCTCGCCAGGAGGGCCACGTCGATGGGCGGTGCAGAACCCCGCTGCAGATTCGGCACCTGACAGTAGAGGCAGCGCCAATTGCATGCGTTGTTCGGATTCAAATTCACGCCGATCGAAATCCCGCCCGCGCGACGTGAGAGGACTGGATAAACGTAGGTAAGCCCGGCTACCTCGCGGCTGTGGTCACGGGTTTTCAACTGGGCGAGGTTCACCGTCTGCTTGGATTGCGAAGAGGTCATCGGAGCCAATGATACAATCCGCCCCGCAGGCTCATCCCCGACCTGTGCACCATATCTGCCTCATGCGCATCACCCGCCGCCTGGAATTCGATGCCGGGCACCGCATCCCCGACCATCGCAGCGCGTGCCGCCACTTGCATGGCCACCGCTACGCGCTGGAGATCACCTTGTCCGGCGACATCATTCAGTTGCCTGGGTCCGAAGTGGATGGCATGGTCATGGATTTCGCGGAAGTGAAGACCCTGGCTCAGACGCATGTGGTAGACCGCTGGGATCACGCCTTCCTGGTCCACCGGGGCGACAAGGCGGTCCTGGATTTCCTGCAGACCATGCCAGGCCACAAGACCGTGGTATTCGACGGCGTACCGACGGCGGAAAACATTGCCCAGACCGCCTTCGACATCCTCGATCCGCTGTACCGCAGCGCATACGGCAACCGGCTGCGACTGGAGCAGGTCCGCCTGTATGAGACGCCCAACTGCTGGGCCGACGCGACGCGCCACGAATAGGCGAGCGTCACGGGCTCAGAGAACTGCCCTGCGGTTCCCTCGATTCGCCCTCAAATGAGAAACGAAAGGTCCAGCCGTCCATCGCGCACCGGCGGGCACCAATAGTAGCCACCTGTGACGGGGCGTGAGAAGCGGAACAGGGAATCGACGATGCCGTCTTCGTGGCCGACCATCCGGCGCAGCACCCTCTCGTAGGCATCCAGCGAATTGCCGAAGGCGACGAACTCCAGGCCCTGCGCGAACGCCGTTGCCCAGGGCATCGAGCGCCGCACCATGAACGCCTCGGGAGTGTAACTTTCCTGGGCCGTCCGCTTGACGTGGGCGGACTCGGGGGCATCGTCGAGTTCTTCGTTGGTGTCGCGGCGGCGGCCGATCATCGCGTCGCATTCCCCGGACGAATGCGTATGAAAATGCGCCAGGTCGTGGATCCAGCGCTGTACGGCGACGAAACTGGACCCGGTGATCGCTGCGGGCACAGCCGCAATCGCCGCTTCAACGCCAGCGTCCCCTGTCGGATTCTCCGTTCCGTCCTCGTATCCGGTGAGATCCCTGCCTCCCGCATAGCGGAAAAGCGGCAAGTCATCCTCCAGAACCAGATAGGGGGCCAAGGCCCCCTTGATCCATTCCGCGCGGTCGAAGAGCACGCCAGCATCATCATCGCCAAGCGACACCCACAGCGCCTGCTGCGTGGATGGCACGCTGCATCCGGCACCGGTCAGCGCCGGAAACGGTCGCAACCCCGGAACTTCCCGTCCCAGGGTGCGCACCAGGCTGTCACCGAGTCCGATCACGCCCCAGGACGTGTCGAACTGGGCCGCAAGGCGATCTAGTGCCGGCCACGGGTCGGTCTCCGGCACGAGGCGGAAGACCATCGATCGGGCCAAGGCGTGGATGGGCGCAAGGATGTTGGGCTGGGAATGGTTAGTGATCATGCGTTCGCTCTCGCCTCAAATGGGTACGGAAGTGCGGCAAGACCGCTGGCGGGCACCGCGCAGCGCGCCTTCCTGCGCTGGCAGCGCAGGGTGGTGAATTCTAAGACCACGGATAGAAACCCGCCGACTCCCGCGCTGTGGGGGCGTCAAGCCCGCTGCTGTAGGGTTGCCGTACCGACATCGCGTGGATTGAGTGGTGCCTGTGGGGGGGGAGGGAGAGGTGGCCACCCCCGGAGCAAATCCGGGCCGTGGCGGCCACCTCGTGCCGTCTAGCGGCGTACGGAATGAATCAGTAGCTCTTGCGGAATGTGGTTCCCTGGCACTGCAGGCAAGGCACGACGGCACTAGCATGTTCGAGATGCGCGACGTTGCCGCATTTCGTGCAGGTCAACGTGCAGGGGCCCGTCTCCTGCCCCGCCTCGATGGTCACAACCTGCTCCAGCTTGCGCGACCAGCCTTGCAGCAAACCGCCCAGCGAGGCCACGCCCTTGGCGAGGAGTGAGAGCCCGCCGGCCTGGAGCCGTTCCGCGGGGAAACGCTCGCTGGCTTGCTCTCCCACTTTCGGCAAATCGTTCTTCACATAGTCCTGCACCTGCTCCAATGTCTTTCCTGCGAAATCGCCAAGTTGCTTCAAAGGCTGGTCGAATTGGCGCTGCAAACCTTTGCCCGCCGAAACGAACCCGTCTTTCATCTGCCCCACCACATCGCTAATTTGCGTGCCGACCTGTTCGATTGGCGTCGCCACGTGGGGCTTGGGCTCGCCAGTCGCCTCGGGCGCTGCCGCAGCGGGTTCCCCTGCCCCAACGGCCTCTTCCACCTTCTCCACAATTTCCTTCGCGACCGCCTCCACCTTCTCCACCACCGCTTCCGCGGCCTCGGCCACCTTCTCGCCGATGGAAACCTCGGCGGGCACTTCCTGCGGCACGACTTGTTCCGCCGGAACAGCGGACTTCTCAGATACCTCTGGGACCACGGCTTGCGGCTCTTGCAACGTTTTCTCAGTCATCGCCTGATTCTCCCTTTTGTCACTGGTTGTTGCTGCTGCACCCCTCTTCTTATCGTCCTTTTTGGGCGACTTGGCCGCACTGCCGGTCTTTTTCGCCCGTTTGTTTTGATCTTGTGGTTCCGTCATGGCACGTTTCTCCCTTGCTATATCAACTGTTACTGCACTGCACAGCGTCCGGTGGCGCAGAATCCCGCGTCCCTACGCCCACCCGCGACGCTCTCGCGCCACGGCTACTTCTTCCTGATTTCGACCTTGTCAGCGTCTGCGTGCCATTGCATCAACACCCGCAGCGATGTTTGCCCTCCGAAAAATATTGCCTGGCCCGCATCCGGCGGCGGGCAACCGACCGGCAATACGGATAGCCGTCCGTCGCCAAGTTTCCCGGCCCGACTGACAGTTTCACAATCCTTGGGGAGCACGCCCGCCACTGGGCGAACATCGAAAACCACGGCCAGACCGGCCGCGAGGTCATCTTGAAAGGCAGCGCCGTATTGTCCAGCGCTGACACCAAACCCGACGGCGCCGCCACGCCGTGCCGGGCGCAGAACGGAACAAAACGCGCGAAGCGCCATATTCCGCCGGCCGGCGCCAAAGGGTGCCGGTGGCCGCATGAAAGCGGCCCTGCACCGCGCCTGTTGTCAACTCGGCTGCTGCACTCCACTGCACATTTCCGAACCGGGCCGGGGCAAACCCTCTTTCGACCGCCCGCTGCTGAGAGCGGTTGCGCCGCGTCCGGCCCGACCCGGAAAAGACGCGAGCTAGTATCGAGTGTTGCGCGGTTTCCCAGCCTCTGCTGCGCGGGGTAAGTACCGCCTCCTACCGCCGCCCATCGATGCGAGGAAAACGCCCGCAACCTGCACAAAACCCATTGGACAAGCCAATGCTGCACCCATACCGCCCCCCCTCCGTGAGCGATGCACCCAGCCCCTTGCGACGACACGGTATTGTTCTGACCTCGGTTCCGCCGCAGCACCAGACGACCTCTCAGGGGTCGCCTGCGACCCCCGCAACGCACAAAGCCTTCGCCAAAGCCGTGGGGCAGCCGCTTTTTTTGAGGGAAGCTTATAGCGCAAAAGCGCCTCCCGCGCCACACCCGCGTGGGGCTAGTGAAATGAATTGTTTAGGGATTAAACCTCGCAACGGAAACATTCGCCGGCACGGCGATCCCCGGTCTCCGGCTGTTTGTGGGAGGTGGTGCCCAGTGCGCTTGCAGCAACGAATAGTCAATTGACCACCCCTGATGGTGGGGCGTAGATTCGGGCGATTCCTTGAATCACACCCCGAAAACGGTGCAGCCATGACGCGAACTGTACTGGCAATCACTTGGGCAGTAACGGTGCTGGCCGGCTGTGGCGCACCGGATTTGCCGCCGCCAAAACCATCGCCGAGCGTGGTCGACCCACAATTCAAAGCGCTAGAACAGGCCAAAGGGATCGAGCAGACCCTGAAAGATCAGGCTGCAGCACAGCGCCGGGAGATCGACGAGGCGGAGAAGCCCTGATCCGCCGGGATCGCCGATGGCGCGCAGGCGCGAGCAGAATCCGAAGCGCTACTTCTTCAGCGCTTCGTGGCGCGCACGGGCGATGGCGTCAAAACGTTCCTGCTCGGCGGCGTTGATGGCCTGCCGTTCTTCCTCCGTGAAGGGCGCCGCGCGCTCCCGCTGCAGGGCCGGAAGGATGCTCACTTTCGGCGGCACGTCGCGCCCGTCGGTCGGCACCCACTCGCGGATCCGCGCTTCCGGCACACCTGACAGCGCCGCCACCCGCGCAACGAAAGCCTGCTGCGCTTTTCGGATCTCCCCCTGAAGGTAAGCCGCCTGGGCTGGGCGGGAGATGCGTTCCTCCGCCTGGGCAGTGGCGACGAAGGCGACGGCGATCACAGCCGCCGCCCATAGGGTTCTGTTCATGGGGAGGATCTCGACGAAAAGGGTTGCGCCGGATGATACCCGCCGCGGAAACGAAGTTGGTTACGGTGCGGAGCTGGATCCTGCCAAGCGCTTACGACCATATTGTCCCGGCCGCGACGGACTGCGAAGCGCAAGCGACTGGGCAACGCACCAGACCTGCCGCGAAGTCGATCCGTTCAAGAGCTTTCAGGGGAGCAGCACCGTCGAGCCGGTGGTCTTGCGCGCGGCGAGGGCGACCTGGGCCTGCGCCGCGTCCTTCAGCGCATAGGTTTGATTGACCTCGATGCGCACTCGCCCCCCGGCCACAACGCCGAACAACTCCTCCGCCAGAGCCTCCAGTTCCCCCCGCAGAGCCGTGTAGTGCATCAGGGTCGGCCGCGTGACGAACAGCGAGCCCTTCTGCGACAAAAGCAGCAGATCCAGTGGCGGTACCGGCCCGGAAGCATTGCCGAAGGTGACCATCATGCCCCGCGGGCGCAGGCAATCCAGAGAGCCAGCGAAGGTGTCCTTGCCGACACCGTCGTAGACAACCGCCACACCCGCTCCGCCGGTGATCTCCTTCACCCGTGCGACGACGTCTTCCTCGCGGTAGCGGATCACGTGATCGCAGCCGTGGACCTTGGCCAGCGCGGCCTTCTCCGCCGATCCCACGGTACCGATCACCGAGGCCCCAAGCGCCTTGGCCCACTGGCAGGCGATCAGCCCGACGCCACCGGCGGCGGCATGGATCAAGACCGTCTCCCCCGCCTGCACCGGGTAGGTACGGCGCAGCAGGTAGGCCGCGGTAAGGCCCTGCAGCATCATGGCCGCGGCGTGGGGGAAGTCGATGGCCTCCGGCAGTTTGACCAGGCGGTCCGCGGGAATCAGTCGCGCTTCGCTGTAGCCGCCCAGCGGGCCGCCGGCATAGGCGACGCGGTCCCCCGGCTGCAGGTGGGAGACTTCCGCACCCACCGCTTCGACCACCCCGGCGCCTTCCATGCCGATGCCCGACGGCAACGGCACCGGATAAAGGCCGCTGCGATGGTAGATGTCGATGAAGTTGAGGCCGCAGGCGTGCTGGCGGATGCGGACCTCTTTGGGGCCGGGATCGCCGACCGCGACCTCTTCCCATTGCAGGACTTCCGGCCCGCCGGTGCGGTGGAATCGAATGGCGTGGGGCATGGTGCTCTCTCCTCCAGCTTGGGCCCCGAGGTGCTTGCCCTCCGGGGCGGAAACGTCATCTCACGATGGAAACGCCGACCCTGAATTGTGGGCTGTGGCGCACGTCGTAGTCCAGAATCGTCTCGCCGTAACCATTGAAATACTGGAAATGGAGAAACCCCCCGGTATCAGCGAAGAACGGCTTGCGGAACGGATAGGAGACATCCACCTGGGCGCTGCCATACCCGCTCTTGCCGCGCCGGATCGTGGACGCGATCTGCCAGCCGTCGCTCTGTCCCAGGGTCAGGCCCAGATCGACGTGGCCCCGGTAACGGCTGATGTCCGCGTTGTCGGTCTTATCCAGGTAGCTGTAGATCTTGGGCGCCACCGCGCCATACCACGATTCGCCAAGATGGAAGCGTAGCTCTGGCCGCACAAATGCGATGTTGATGGAGCGGGAGTTGCCCCCGTCGCGTCCGTTCGACTCGTGCTCGACGCCGGTCCGCACATTCCAGCCGGTATGATCGCCGACTGGCGCTCCGCCCTGCCATTCATAAAACGCGGAAGGCCGATAACTGTTGTCGCGGAACGGCTTCGAGCGCGACGCCAGATCCCACAACGAAGTTTGCGTATAGGCGACGTGAAGCCCGGAAAGGAAAGGCAACAGGCCAACGGCGACGCCCTCGTCGTCGAACAGGCGGTACTTGAAGGAAAGCTGGAACCGCGCCGACGTACCTTCCCGCGTGCCGACCAGGAAATACATCGGTTCGTAGGAGGTGAGCGCGGGCGCTCGCACCGGGCTTGCCTCCTTGGTGGCCGCGGGCGTGCTCCCGGTCATCCGCGCCAAGGCATCGGATGCGGCCGGTTTCTCCAGCAGCGCCTTTTCCGCCAGAAGCAGCAGCTTGGTGGATGGGCGATCGCTGAGTTCCAACGTCACCAGACCCTCTGTAGCGGCGGGCAACTGCGCCTGATACTCGCCGCGCCCCGCGGCGGCGGGGCGTTCCCCGGGCCGCGGCTTGACCGCCGTCAGCCGCAATTCCACGATGGCGCCATCTCCGCTCAATTTCGCCACCACGGAATCCGGCATGGCCTCGGCGGCACCGGCACCCGAGCGCACCACCGTGACGCTGAAATCGCCCCCCGCCACGATGCGCGTCTGGTCGCTGGCGAGAATCCATTCCCCCTGAGCCGCGACGGGCCCACAAACAAGAAACAGCAATAGCCAATTCAGTCGTTTCATAGGATCTTTACCAAAAAGCGCAGGCTTCGGCCGGCAAAAATGGGTCCAGCCGCAGGCGCAAGGATAGCCGGTCTGACAAGACGGCCAGAAAATGGCCCGTGGAGCGGCCCGCGGCACGCCATGCAATTTCGGTTTTCCCGCCGCCCTGCATCTGCCACAATGCCGGATCGTCGAAGCGAGGTGATCCATGCGCAGAGTCGTTTTCAATCAGAAGGGCGGCGTCGGCAAATCCACCATCACCTGCAACCTCGCCGCCGTTTCTGCGGCCCAGGGCGCCAGGACGCTGGTGGTTGACCTCGACCCCCAGGGCAATTCCACCCAGTATCTGCTCGGGGCCGCCGCCGAAACGCTGGATTTCAGCATCGCCGGCCTGTTCGACCAGATGCTGAATTTCCGTTTCAGCCCCAAGAAGACGCAGGAATTCGTGCGCGGCACACCTTTCCCCAACCTCGACGTGCTGGCGTCCGCCCCGGCCCTGGACGAACTGGCGACCAAGCTCGAATCGCGCTACAAGATCTACAAGCTGAAGGAGGCCCTGGACGAACTGGATGGCTACGACTTCATTTACATCGACACGCCACCGGCGCTCAACTTCTACACCCGCTCGGCCCTGATTGCCGCCGATGCCTGCCTGATCCCGTTCGATTGCGACGATTTTTCCCGCCGCGCCCTCTACGCCCTGATCGAGAACGTGGACGAGATCCGCGCCGACCATAACGCCGACCTGATGGTGGAAGGCATCATCGTCAATCAGTACCAGTCCCGCGCCAGCCTGCCGCAGAAGATCGTCCAGGCATTGGTGGACGAGGGCCACCCGGTTTTATCTACTTACCTCTCGTCATCGGTGAAGATCCGCGAATCCCACGAAGCGGCCCAGCCGATGATCCACTTCATGCCCAGCCACAAACTGACCCAGGAATTCGTCGCCCTGCACGACGAACTGGCCCAGGTGGACCGGCGCGCCGTGCGCAGCGAAAGCCGGGTACGGGACTCCGCCTGAGCGGGGCGAGACCGGCCCGGTGTCCACGGATCCGCGGCTCGGGGCGGATCCTCAGACCGCCTGCCCCGCCGTATCGGCGAACAAGCCGACGAGACCTTGCCGCACCATCATCACGCCCAGCGCGGCCATGATCAGATTGGCGATCTTCGATAGCACGCTGGCACCGGAACTGCCCAGGATGCGGCGCACGAGTGCGCCGAAGCGGAACACGAAGCCGGCAAATAACATGTTGGCGACGATGGCCCCGGCCACCAGATAGAGCCCGTACTGGTCCGTGAGCAGCATCGAGGTGGTCAGCACCGCCGGGCCGGTGATGAGGGGCACACCCAGAGGCACCACGCCGACCCCGGCGGCATTCACATCCACCCGCTGATGCAGGTCCTTTTCGGTGAGCAGTTCCCGCAGCGCCAGGGCCATCAGCAGCAGGCCACCGGCGATCATGAAATCTTCCACCGTTACCCCCAGCAGTTCCAGCAGCAGCGAGCCGAGCCCGGCAAAAACCAGGGCGATCACGGTGGCGGCGAGCACCGAGCGGTAGACGGCGCGGCGCACGTCTTTCGCCTCCATGCGGTGGGTCAGGCCGAGGAAAAGCGGCAGGACGCCCAAGGCATCCACTGCGACGAACAAAGGCACGAAGGCCAGCCAGAAGTCATCCATTCAGAGAGCGCTGCGCAAAAGTCTTGTGGCAAGCGGGCGGCAGACTCAGCCCAGGCCGCCGAGGAAATCCTTCACCAGCCCGTTGAAGGCCGCCGCCTGCTCGATATTGGAAAGGTGCGCCGCGCTTGAGATCACCTCCAGCCGCGAACCGGCGATAGCGGACTGGATCGCCTCAGCCATGGGCAGCGGCGTGCCGGCATCCTGGTCGCCCACCAGAACCAGGGTCGGCAGATTCACCCCACGTAGGCCCTCGCGGGTGTCGATGTGCCGGATGGCTTCGCAACTGCCCAGGTACCCCGCCAGCGGCGTAGCGCGGATCAGGCCGCCGATACGGTCCACGATCTCCGGATGGGCGGCGCGATAAGGTTCGGTAAACCAGCGCTCCAGCGTGGGTGCGACCATGGGTTCCACGCCCTGGGCGGACACGATCCGCAAGCGTTCGTCCCACGCCGGCTGGGATTCCGGCGGGTAGTAGCTCGTCGTGCCCGCCAGCACCAGTCGATCCAGCCGGCCGGGCGCCTTCAGCGCCACATGCTGGGCAATCATCCCGCCCATGGACAGGCCCACCAGATGGGTCCGCTCCACCCCAAGGGCGTCAAGCAGCCCAATGACGTCCTCCGCCATCTGCTCCAGACGGTAGGCGCCGGCCGGCGCCGCCGTCTGCCCGTGGCCGCGGGCGTCGAAGCGCAACACGGTGAAGCCGGATGCCAGCGCCGCGACCTGGGCATCCCACACCGTCAGATCGACGGCCAGCGGATGGATGAAGGTGATCCACGGGCCGGAGCCGGTGATGTCGTAGCGGATGTCGATGCCGTTGGCGGTGGTTTTCATGGGGTCTCTGGGCGGAATGGTCGGCAAGGCGACAAGATTATCCCAAAGCCAGACTTGAAAAGTGGCGTACGGATTAGTTGAACCTGAACACCACGCGCGACAATGTCGAGCCCGAGATCCCCGCAAGGCCACACTTGCTGCCCGTACGCGTCACCCGGGCGCACAGTCGGAAACCTTACCGCCAGCGGCTCATGAGCAGCCTCACCGGTCGCGAGCGCGGAGCCGGCCCGAGGCTCGTCTCCGCCGGTCACGATTCCGTTCTACCGTCTCCGCTTGCCTGGCCTTGGGAATCCTCGCGGAGGCTGGCAAGTTGCTGCAGCAAATCCGGGAGGGCGGTTTGCACGGTGTCCCACACCACGTCCAGGTTAATGTCAAAATAGCCGTGGGCGATGCGATTGCGCATTCCGCGCATGCTCCGCCAGGGCACGTCGGGATGGGCCTGGACAAACTCGCCATAGCGCTCCATGACCTTCGTCGCCGCCTCGCCGATGATGACAAGGTTCATGATGACGGCCTGCTGCGTGCGCCTGTCTTTCAGGAAATCGTCTTTGTCCGAGTCCTCCACGAAGCCGCAGGCATCCTCCGCGGCCTGCCGGATGTGGTCAAGATAATCGAAAAGGCGGTTCTCGCTCATATCGGCTGGGCTTCCGCGAGCACCTTGGCCCGGAGCTTCGGCGGCAGATCGGCCGGCGTTAGCAGATCGACCCGGATGCCGAGCAGCGCTTCCAACTCATCTTGCAGGCCGCCCAAGTCAAACAACGTCGCGCCGGGCAGCACATCGACCAACAGATCGAGGTCGCTGCCGTCCCGGTCGGTGCCTTGCAGCACCGAACCGAAGACGCGCGGATTCGCCGCGCGGAAGCGGCCTGCCGCCTCGCGCACCGCATTTCGCTTCATTTCGAGGACAACGGAAGGCCGCATGGGCACCTCTCTTGCCGGAACTCCTGCCGAGGATATTTGACCTCGAACAGCATGTCACTGAATATCTTGTTATCTTGAAGATCCGCTCTGCTCTGATTTTCCGTGCCGGGCTTCGCTTTCGAGAGCCGATTTCAGACCACGTTACAGCTGCCAGTTCGTCGCCCCCCGCGCCATTGCCAGCGCTTTGCGCGCTTGTATGGTCCTGTCTGTCGAAGGCCGGCATCGACGAGGAAGGCCGTTTCGGCCCCTGTGAGAGCGCCACTCCACTGCAGCCGCGAAACCCACCGTCCCAGTCGAAACCTATCCGTCTTCTCTGCGTTTCTTCGGACGTGCCGTTTCCCCGTAGATCTTCTCGTTAACCCAGCGGTATCGAGACGGATCCTGCGCAAGCAGGAAGCGTTTCATCGCCTCGCGTCCGGGCGCGTCCATCTGCTGGAAGATCCTACGCAGTTCCGAGTCGATACTCTGCTCGGGGGCACCCCGCTTTCGTGCCTCGTCATACCAGTGGCGGCCGGTTTCAAACTCACTCAATTCCATGTGCAACGCCCCGAGGAGCGTACAGGGCCGGTAGTCCTTGGGCATCAGGCGGTGCGCTTTCTCTCCTGCATCAATTGCTTCAGATCGCCGACTCAGATCGCGCAAAGCTCCACCGCGCGTGGTGAGCACGGCAGACCTGACCTTTGGGTGTTTCAGGCGGTCGGGAGAAAGGCTTTCGAGCAGTTCGAGCGCAGTCTCTGATCGATGGCACTTGCGGTTGTGCCCGCTGGCGTTGATGGCGTCCCATGGATCCTGGGTACTCTTATGCTGAACCGCGTGGAAGTCAGCCTCCAGACGATGATAGGCCTCGCGAAGTCGGCTCGTGAAATAGGCTTTGCCCTCGGTGCTCAGCCAAGCCAGTTCTTCCTTCGGAAGTCGGTTCCCAGCATCGATGTGCTGGAGCAGATTTGTCATCCGCATCATCGGTGCCTTGCCGATCAGCGATACTCCGTACTTCTCGTACAAAGCCTGCGTCTGCCGCATCGCAATGTATTCGGGATCGCTCTCGCGGGCGATGCGGGCAGCTTCTTCTGCCTCCTCGCTGGCCATCCGGGCGATGCGCGCGGCCTCTGCTGCCTCCGCTCTGGCCATCCGAGCGATGGCTTCAGCTTCGGAAGCTCGTGCCGCTTCCCTGTACCCATCCAGGGTAAGTTGGCCGAACGCCAGACGATAAAGTTCTTCAGGTCCGCTTTTCCTGAGGAACCCAATCTCGTCATCCGTCAGTGGGCGACCACAAAAAAGGGATTCCAAGAAATTGCTTATAGGCGGACAAACTGCGGCTTTGAGGTGGCTCAGATGGAAATAGCGAGCGATATCGTGGGCGCTCGGCGGGATGTGGCCCGGCTTGGTCGAAAACGCTTCGTAGGCGAGAGCAGCCAACTCACCGTTGCGCTGTCGCTGTGCTTTCCATTCCGCTTGGCGAACGCGTTGCGTCCTCAAGACCTCGTCGGCAGCCTCCCGCTCGCGCCTCTGCCGCAGCTTGCGCTCGGCCTCCCGTTCCATGGCCGAAGCCACGTTGCGGGAGGGATTCACTGCCTTACGGGGAAGATAGTGGGCCACACGTGCCTGACGCTCAGCTTCCCTCGCCTCAAGCGCGACCTTCGCCGCCTGGTGTTTCGCCAAATGGCCGGCATCGAGCCCACTAACGTACTCCTGGTGGGAGACCTCTCCCCTTGCCAGTCGACAAAGGCCGGGTAGATTCTCGGACATTAGAAAATCCAGCGCATGGTTCGTGAGCGGCAATACCCTCTGCATTTGGGCGAGGATGTTGCTCAATCGCGAGCCAGGGATGATCGCAGCTGGAACGTGGCAAACGCAGTAGTGATCTGCAGTCAGAAATGTCGATTTGTCCATCTGGAAAGCGCCTTAACGGATCGCAGTCCTTATCGGATCATCCCGATGGGACCTAAAAAGGGACGATCCGGCGCGGAGCAGGTACCGACTTCAGGCGGGCGTCAGCTTGGCATAGGCCAGCGCCAGCCATTTCGTGCCTTCGCGGCCGAATTTGACCTGGACGCGGGCGTCGGCGCCGCTGCCTTCGGCGGCGACGATGACGCCGGTGCCGAACTTAGCGTGGTGGACGTTCTGGCCGACGCGCAGGCCGCCGGTGGCCTGTTCCTGCTGGCGGGTGGAGCGCGGCACCGGCGGCGCGGGCGGGTTGGTGCCGGGCTCCAGGTAGCGTCGGCCGAAAGCCGGCTCGGCGGCGTAGACGCGGCGCTGGACCCGGGGCGTGAGCCATTTGAGCAGGTGCTCGGGGATTTCGTCCAGGAAGCGCGACTTGAGGTTGTAGCGCGTCTGGCCGTGCAGCATCCGCGTCTGGGCCAGCGAGAGGTACAGCCGCTTGCGGGCGCGGGTGACGGCCACGTACATCAGCCGGCGTTCTTCTTCCAGCCCCTGGCGCTCCTGCTGGACGCTGTTCTCGTGGGGGAACAGCCCTTCCTCCAAGCCACTGAGGAACACCACGTCGAACTCCAGCCCCTTGGCGGAATGGACAGTCATGAGTTGCAGCGCTTCCGCGCCCTCCCCTGCCTGGTGTTCGCCCGCTTCCAGGGACGCGTGGGTGAGGAAATTCGCCAGGCTGGCATCGTCTTCTTCGGCGACGAAGTTGGCGGCGGCGTTGAGCAGTTCGTCCAGGTTGGCGAGGCGGTCCTGGTCCTCCTGTTTGCCGGTGGAGGCGTAATGCGCGCGCAGGCTGGAGGCATCCAGCACGCTGTCGACGATTCCCGTCAGATCCAGGCCTTCGCTACGTGCCCGCATCCGCTCGATCAGCGCGCTGAAGGCACCTAGCGAGTTGCCGGCTTTGCCCGCCAGCGCGGGAACCGCGGCGTGCAGGCTCGTTCCTGCGGCTTTGGCGGCGTCCTGCAGCAGTTCGAGGGAACGGGCGCCGATGCCGCGTACCGGGAAGTTGACCACGCGGGAGAACGCGGTGTCGTCGTCCGGATTGGCGATCAGGCGCAGGTAGGCCAGGGCGTGCTTGATCTCCTGCCGCTCGAAGAAGCGCAGCCCGCCATAGACGCGGTAGGGAATGCCGGCGGAGAACAGCGCGTGCTCCAGCACCCGCGACTGGGCGTTGGACCGATAGAGCAGCGCAATCTGGCTGCGGACGGTGCTTTCGGCGGTGAGGGCTTTGACTTCCTCGACGATCCAGCGCGCTTCGTCCAGATCACTGGGAGCTTCGAACACCCGCAGCGGCTCGCCGGCGCCGGCATCGGTCCACAGGTTCTTGCCCAGGCGCGCGGCGTTGTGTTTGATGATGGCGTTGGCGGCTTCGAGGATGTTGCCGTGGGAGCGGTAGTTCTGTTCCAGGCGGATGACCTGCTCAACGCGGAACTCGCGCTCGAAATCGCGCATATTGCCAACGTCCGCGCCGCGGAACGCGTAGATGCTCTGGTCGTCGTCCCCGACAGCAAACAGGTGCGCCCCTTCCCCGGCCAGCAGCTTGAGCCATTGGTACTGCAGGCGGTTGGTGTCCTGGAACTCATCCACCAGGATGTGGCGGAAGCGGCCCTGGTAATGGGCGCGAATCGGTTCGTTGCGCGCCAGCAGCTCGTAGGTGCGCAGCAGCAGTTCGGCGAAATCCACCACGCCTTCGCGCTGGCACTGGCTGTCGTACTGCTGGTACAGCTCGACGCGGCGGCGGGTAAAGTCGTCCCAGGCTTCCACGGAAGCGGGCCGGTTGCCGGCCTCTTTCTGGCCGTTGATGAAGTGCTGCAGGTCGCGCGGCGGAAATTTCTCCGCGTCGACGTTGAGGTTTTTGAGCAGCCGCTTGATGGCGGAAAGCTGGTCGCCGGAATCGAGGATCTGGAACAACTGGGGCAGACCCGCATCGCGGTGATGGGCCCGCAAGATGCGGTTGCAGATGCCGTGGAAAGTCCCCACCCAGATGCCGCCCGGCGCAAATGGCCGGCCCAGCGGCGAATTGAGGGGCAGCGGCATGGCGGAAAGCCGCGCGTACATCTCGCGTGCCGCCTTGTTCGTGAACGTCACCGCAAGGATTTCGTAGGGCCGCGCCTGGCCGGTGGTGATCAGCCAGCCGATGCGCGTGGTGAGAACCCGTGTCTTGCCGCTGCCGGCGCCGGCGAGGATCAGGGCGTGCTGGGGCGGCAGGGTGACGGCGGCGTGCTGGGGCGGGTTGAGGCCGCGCAGGAGATCGGACATGGGGGGAGACGGCGGAAGGGATGGATTATAGCGGCTCGGCGCCGCTCCCCCCGATCCCGCCCCCGCGCCGAAGCAGCTCGTGTGCCGGCAAAACCTGGGCAATTGTGCCGCGCAATCGAGGCATGTTTGACAAGAAACTCCCCCGCATCGGCCCCTGATGTGGATAATTCCCGCCAGTAGTGCAGGGTTATTATTTTTTGCAGTGCACAAAATTTTGGGCAACTTTACCTATACGTAGGGGTCAAAGCCGATGTAAACTAAGCCTGTCGCTTCATATTGCGTTGCGACAATTCGCCGCCCGTTCCCTCCAAAAGAGGGTTGCGGGCGGCAATCACCGGGCCCAGGACAGGGCCGCCAGGAGATAACAATGAAGACGCCGAAAATGCTTCCCTGGTTGGCGCGCCGCCATGGCGTTCCTGCCGCACGAGCCGAAGAAATGTGGGTTGAAGCCCTCCGCCACGCCACCACCAAGACGGGCTGGGTGGGGACGTCCGACTATTGGGGCGCCGCGGTGGAACACCTCGTCGAAGCACTGGAAGCCGAAGCCAGCTTACGGCCACCGCTCACCGACATAGTGCAAACGGCCAACCGCATCGGCTTCATTCCCCTGATCGTCTGGCAAGGTTTCGCCGATATCGTCCAGGCGTCCTGGAAGCGGGCCGCCAAACCAATCCGCTTCGCCTGATCGTCACCGCGGCTGGCGGGTAGCCCCCGCCACGTTTCCCCGGGTTCGTTCCGTTTCGTTCGCTCAGGGCACTTCCGGCGCCATTCCAGCGTCGCAGTCCATCCTCCGGACTACCTCTCGCACTGTTTGGAAGTGGATCGCCACGGTTTCGTCGACATTGTGGCCATAGCCCCCTGCCATGGCGATAGCCACGGGTACGCGCCGGGTGACGCAGGCATCGAACACCATCGCATCGCGGGCCAGTAGGCCTTCCATCGACAGGGCCAGACGGCCGAGCCGATCACCTGCGTACGGATCGGCGCCGGCAAGATAGATCACCAGTTGCGGGCGGCAGCGGCACCACATTTCCTCCAATGCGCACTTCAGCGCGGCGAGATAAGCGGCATCTTCGGTGCCGTCCGGGAGTTCGACATCGATATCCCCGGCCACCTTTCGGAACGGGAAGTTCTTGGCGCCGTGCAACGAAAGGGTGAATAGCGACGAATCGCCGGCCGCGATGGCGGCCGTCCCGTCACCCTGATGCACGTCGCAATCCACCACCGCGACGACTTGCACGCGGCCCTCGGCCTGCATGGCACGCGCAGCGACTACCGCATCGTTGAACACGCAGAACCCGGCCCCGCGGTCGCAATGGGCGTGATGGGTGCCCCCCGCCAGATTCGCGGCAACGCCCTCCTCCAGGGCGGCACGGCAGGCGGCGATGGTCGCCCCCGCTGACCGGCGCGACCGCTCCACCATCTCGGGCGACCACGGAAAACCGATGGCGCGCAATTCCACCGCCGTCAGGCGGCCTTCCAGCACCCGGGCGACGTACCCCGCGTCGTGGGCGCGGCACAGTTCGCCTTCTTCTGCGGCGGGTGGCACCCGCAGCGTCACCTCCGGCAACTCCCGCCCCACCCGCTCGCGCAGGCGGCGGTATTTCTCCATGGGGAACCGATGACCGGGCGGGAGCGGCAGGATGAATTCGTCGGTGTAGAAGGCCTTCATCGATCCCCATCAATCGGTCGCAAGGGCAACGCCGCGGGATTTCTGGCGGCGAGGTGGGTAGACTACGGCCGCTTTCGCGCCCATGGAGGCCTGGAAATTCGGCAAAGGTCTTCTCGCCTCCCATCGGCCCACCCGAGCCTTCCCTCATCGCACCAACGACAACATCGAATGGCAACGAACGAGCAAGAGCTTTCAAAGCACACGCCCATGATGCAGCAGTATTTGCGCTTCAAGGCGCAGTACCCGCAGTTGCTGCTGTTCTATCGCATGGGGGACTTCTACGAGTTGTTCCACGAGGACGCCGAGCGCGCAGCGCGTCTGCTGGACATCACGCTCACCACCCGCGGCCAGTCCGCCGGCAGGCCGATCAAGATGGCGGGCGTGCCGTACCACGCCCTGGAGCAATATCTCGCGCGACTCGTGCGCCTCGGCGAATCGGTGGTGATCTGCGACCAGATCGGCGACCCGGCCACCTCGAAAGGCATCGTCGAACGGGCCGTCACCCGGGTCGTGACGCCGGGTACACTCACCGATTCGGCACTGCTGGACGACAAGTCCGAGAGCCTGCTGCTGGCCATCGCCGCCGACAAGAGCCGCCTCGGATTGGCCTGGCTGAATCTGGCCAACGGCGATTTCCGCCTGCTGGAGATTCCGCGGGCGGCCCTGGCGACCCATTTGGAGCGGCTGCGGCCCGCCGAGATCCTGCTGCCGGACAGCCTGGACCTGGAACTTGATGCCCAGCGCCGGGCGTCGATCCAGCGCCTGGCGGACTGGAATTTCGACCGCGACACGGCCGTACGCCTGCTCACCGCCCACTTCGGCACCCGCGATCTGGCCGGATTCGGGGCCGACGAAGTGCCGATCGCACTGGCCGCGGCGGGAGGCGTTTACGAATACGCCCGGGGTACGCAACAACAGGCCCTGGCCCACGTCACCAGCCTGAAAGTCGAGTCGAGCGGTGAGTTTCTACGGCTCGATCCGGCGACGCGACGCAACCTGGAGATCTCAGAAACGTTGCGCGGTGATCCCGCCCCCACCTTGCTTTCCCTGATGGATTGCTGCGCCACGGCGATGGGCTCGCGCTGGCTGCGCCACGCGCTGCACCATCCGCTGCGGGATCGCGGGGCCTGCGCCGCCCGCCACGACGCCGTGGGTGAACTGGCGGGCGACAGCGGCGCCGGTCCATTCGGCCGGCTGCAGCGCGTCCTGCGGGGTATCGCCGACATCGAGCGCATCACGGCGCGCATTGCCCTACGGAGCGCAAGGCCGCGGGATCTCTCCTCATTGCGGGACAGCCTGGGGCGGCTGGAAGTGCTGCGGGCCGATCTTCCGACAGCGACACCGCTGGTGGCCCAGATAACCGCGGATCTCGCCACCCCGGAACATTGCCTCAGCGTGCTGGCCGAAGCGGTTGCCGCCGAACCCGCCGCCCTGCTGCGGGACGGCGGCGTGATCGCCCCCGGCTACGACGCGGAACTGGACGAGTTGCGCGGCATCCAGGAGAACTGTGGCCAGTTTCTCTTGGAGATCGAGGCGCGGGAAAAGGCCCGCACCGGCATCGCCAACCTGAAAGTCGAATTCAACCGCGTCCATGGCTTCTTCATCGAAGTCAGCCACGCCCACGTCGACAAGGTGCCGGACGACTATCGACGGCGCCAGACACTCAAGAACGCCGAGCGCTACATCACGCCCGAACTGAAAGTCTTCGAAGACAAAGCATTGTCGGCCCAGGAGCGCGCCCTCGCCCGCGAGCGGCAGCTTTACGACGCGCTGCTCACGAGCTTGGCCGCCTGGATCGC
>JBAWHH010000055.1:0-2218 GCA_049593715.1 Rhodocyclaceae bacterium | reverse complement strand
GAACTTCATCGGCCCGAGCATGGAAACCGCACGCTACATTCCGCCACCCGCGAGCGATGTGCCTTACCTCATGGGGGATCTGGTGGAACTCCTGCGGAACGAACCGGAAAGCGTCAAAGAGGTTTCGATCCTGATCCGTGCCGCCATTGCCCATGCCCAGTTTGAAGCCATCCACCCATTTCTGGATGGCAATGGCCGGTCGGGCCGCCTGTTGCTGCCGTTGATGTTTCAGGCGGCGGGCGAGCCACCCATCCACCTGGCAACCTTCCTCAAGGTGCGGCAGCGCGAATACTACGATGCGCTCCTCGCCGTCCAGATGCGGCTCGACTGGGCGCCTTGGCTGACGCTTTTTCTGGAGTGCGCAATCGCCTCCTGCCGCCACACGGTACAGATATTCGCCGCACTCAAGGTTTTGCACTTGCAATGGAAGAATCAATTGGCCGCGCTTCGCAAACGCCGCCACGCGGCCGCCTGGCGGTTGGTGGACCTGCTGCTCGGGCAGCCGGTCATCACGGTCAACCAGGTCGTTCGCCAACTCGGCGTGACTTTCCCTGCAGCAAATCAAGCGGTCAACGAGTTGGTTGCACTCGACATCCTCCGCCCTGCCGGCGACCAGCGGCGCGACCGCGTTTTCCATGCCCATCAGGTCATGAATGCGCTCTACACCGGGCTGGATCTGGTGCTTGAGCAGGCCAGTCGATTGGGCACTACTTGATGACGGAAAAGCTTCTCCGGCGCGCTGTCTCTGCAACCGCTTGGAACCGCTGCCTCGGCATACCCGGTGCAGAACCCTTGTCCGGCTACAATCCCGCGGCATAGCCCGTCGAGGTAGCCCATGGCCGTCATCTACGTCTCTTCCACTTTCGAAGACCTGAAAGATCACCGCGAGGCGGTGTATCGCGCGCTGCGCCAGCTTGGCCACGTCGTGCGGGCGATGGAGGATTACGTCGCCTGCGACCAGCGGCCGCTGGACAAATGCCTGGACGACGTGGCGGCGGCGGACGTTTATCTGGGCATCTTCGCCTGGCGCTATGGCTACGTGCCCGAGGCAGGCAACCCCGAGGGACTGTCCATCACCGAGCGGGAATACCGGCAGGCTTTCGACGGCGGCAAGCCGCGGCTGATTTTCCTGCTGCATGAGGACGTGCCGTGGGTGCGCCGTTTCGACGACGCCGCCTCCGCGCCGGACAAAGGCGAGCGCATCGCCGCCCTGCGCGCCGAGTTGAAAACCGCGAACACCGTCAGCTTTTTCAAGACGGTTGACGAACTCGCCAAACTCGCCAGCAACGCGGTGACGAACTGGGAAAAGGAATCGCAGCCACCAATCTCCCAAGCCGGCAAAGGCGGCTCGACCACCATCAACACCGGCGGCGCGGCCTGCATCCTTGGCAACGTGGACACCGGCGGCGGCGATGTCATCGGTGGCAACAAGACCGAAACCCACATTCACCACCACGCCGCCGCCCCCGGCGAGGCACTGGAGCCGTTCCGGGAGGAGTATTTTGCACTTGTCGCCGCGGAGTGCAGCCGGCTGCCCTTGGGCATCATCGACACCCGGTTCGTGAGTACGGCCGGCGACGGTGCGGTGCCCCTAACCGACATCTATGTCGATCTGGACGTGGTCGCCGCCAAAGGGCCGGAAAGTGGCGACGAGCGCAGTTGGGCCGTACTGGCGGCCCGGGGCGAAGGCGGCGACCGCACGCCGCTGCTTGAAGCCCTGGCGGCACCGGAGAACGCCCACGCCGTGCTGCTGGGGGATGCCGGTTCCGGCAAGACCACGTTCGTCAATTACCTGACCTGGTTGCTGATCCTTCAGCGAAATTCGGTCCCAGAGGCATTGCGCAACGGCGTCGCCATCCGCCTGGTGCTGCGGGACGTCGCCGCCCGCCACATCCCTGCCGGGGCGGCCAAAGGCGCCGCCTGCATGTTGTGGGAAGCGCTGGAGCAGGACATCGCTGCCCGCGTTGGCAAAGATTCCGCACCGGCAGTGTGCCGCCATCTACGGCAACGGCTGCGGGAAGAAGGCGGGCTGATCCTGCTGGATGGGCTGGACGAAGTGCCGGAAGCCGAACACCGCCGCCAAGCGCTGCTGGAATCCGTGCGTGATCTGGCGGCTAGCCTGCGCAAAGCACGGCTGCTGCTCACCGCCCGGCCTTACGCCTACGCCGATCCTCGGTGGCGGCTGGCGGGGTTCCCCATCCTCGCCCTGGCGCCTTTC
>JBAWHH010000054.1:0-1501 GCA_049593715.1 Rhodocyclaceae bacterium | reverse complement strand
CATGGTTTCTCCGGTTCGGTGACGAACCCGATGCGTGTGAGGCCCTGGCGCGCCGCCGCCGACATGACTGCGGCGACCTTTTCGTAGGGGGTCGTGCGTTCTGCCCGCAGGTGCAGTTCCGGCTGCGGCTGCTGGGCGGCGGCGCCGGCGATGCGCTGGTTCAGCGCGCCGTCATCGACTTCTTCGCCATTCCAGAAGACGCGGCTCGCGGCGTCGATGCCGAGCTGGACGTTGTCGGGCTGGGTCGTGTTGGGCGAAGACGAAACCTTGGGCAGGTCCACTTTGACGGCGTGGGTGAGCAGCGGCGCGGTGACGATGAAGATCACCAGCAGCACCAGCATCACGTCGATCAGTGGCACCATGTTGATTTCCGAGTGGGGTTCGTTGCCGTCGCTGGTATCGAGGCTGCCGAAAGCCATGATCGTCTCCCGTCAACCCAGGGCCAGGCCGGGATGGCCGGGCGCTGCGCCGTTGTTGGCCTCCGCCAGCCCGTTGGCCCGGGCGAGGGCGATCACTTTGTCGCTGGTGGCACGGGCGTCGGCGCGCATGGGCGATGCCTTGATGCCGGTGGCGAGGAAATTGAAGACGTCGTAGGCGAAGGAGTTGAGCTTGGCTAGCGTGTTGCGGTTGGCGCGGGCGAAGCCGTTGTAGGCGATGGCGGCGGGAATGGCCACCGCCAGGCCGATGCTGGTCATGATGAGGGCTTCGCCCACCGGTCCGGCTACTTTGCCCAGCGTGCCCTGGCCGGACAGGCCGATCGCCACCAGCGCGTGGTAGATCCCCCAGACGGTGCCGAACAGGCCGACGAAGGGCGCGGAGGAGGCCACGGTGGCGAGGAAAGACTGGCCGAATTCGAGCCGCGCGCGGTCTTCTTCGATGGCGCGTTTGAGCCCGCGCATCAGGATCTCGTCCGGCGCGCCGGCATCCACCAGGCTGGAAACCGGCCGGGGCCCGCTGCGGCGGCCGCGCTCGATCTGTTCCACGGCGGTGAAGCCGTGATGCAGAAGATGGGCGAACGGTTCGCGGGCGCCATGTTCGCGGATGTGGCGGGCGACGGCTTCCAGGGTTTCGGCTTCCCAGAACGCCGTGAGGAAGCTGCGGCTGTGCCGGGACATGCGCACCAGGCGTGCGCTTTTGGTGAGGATCAGGGTCCAGCTGGCGATGGAGGCGCCGAGCAGGATGACCAGCACCACGCGGGCGACAAGGTCGGCGTGGACGAGGAAATGGGCAAAACCGAGCGATTCATTCACGCTACTGCTCCGTCAGATTGAAGACGATGGGAACCAGGACCGAGGCGGAGACAGCGGTGTCGCCCCGCCGCGCGGGGACGAAGCGCCAGCGCGCTACGGCGGCGGTAGCGGCCTGGTCGAGGCGCTCGGAACCGGAACTGGTCCTGATGGCGATGCTGCCGGGGCGGCCATTCGGATCCACGTGGACCCGCAGCACCACGCGGCCTTCCTCTCCCATGCGGCGGGCAAGGGCGGGATACACCGGCTTCGGG
>JBAWHH010000053.1:0-1925 GCA_049593715.1 Rhodocyclaceae bacterium | reverse complement strand
GGCCGGGCCTGTCCGGGGCGGACCTGGCCGAGACGGTAAGCCATGAGGGCGTCCACAGACTGCTCACGCCATTGGGTTCAGGGGCGGTGAATTCGGTTCGGCAAAACGTCGCCATCTGGATGTACGGCCATTCCCGCATTCTTCGCCTGGCGGAGGAGTTCATCGCCGAGAGCGTCGCAACCGGAAGCCTCATTCGAGGCGCCCGATTGACCACCGGCTATTGGGCCAACAGTCCGGGAATCTCTTTCTTCCGCTCCTTGCTCGCCGACCTTGGCGTCATATCGGGGGTTTCCGCGACCGGCTATGGAAGTACGAGGTGATCGACAACCCATCGCAATCTGTAGGAGTAACCAGCATGAGCATGATGACCAACCCCATGTCCGCCCAAACGATCGCCCGCGCCGTTCTAAGAAAATACCTTGATGCGGGTGTAAGCATTTCGGCGCCGGCCAACAACGCCAAGCTCGGCGCCACGTTTTCAGTCACCGGTTCAGCGTCTTGCGAGGCACTGCAAGACAAGACAGGAGAGCCCGGCTTATCCCTTGGCGACTCGACCCAGAGCATCACCGCGGTGGACGTGCGGCTGGGCGATGCCGGCCAGTTTCAGCGCGCCGTGCCCAACGGGTCGGGGACGACGCCGTGGGCGAACTGGTCCTTTGCAGCGGCGAACGTGCCGCAAGGGCCGCTGACCATCACGGTCAGGGTCAGCGCGGCGCGCACCGGTTTCGAGAGCGATACGGCCACGGCCAGCCGGCAGATCGTCATCGACCTCGGCCCGCCCAGCCTCAGCATAGACCCACCTGTAAACATCACCCGACCAGCGCCCCCCTACACAGCGACCATCACGGGTACCGCCACCGACGCTGCCGGAGTCGCCGCCGTAGAGTGGCGGCTCGGCAGCGGCGCTTTCCAGGCCGCCGCCGGCACGACCAACTGGTCGGCCGCGGTGGCGCTGCCGGGTCTGGGCAGCCACACCATCAGCGTGCGCGCCCGCGACAACCTGGGCAACGTGAGCCCCGCACAGGACGTCACCGTCAAGGTCATCGACGCCACGTCTCCGGCACTGGGCATCACCCGGCCGGAGGAGGGGGAAACCTTCACCCGGGCGGGCAGTTCAGTGGCCGTTGAGGTTCGCGGCACGGCGTCGGACACGCAGACCGGTGTCGCCCTGGTGGAATGGGCGCTGGACGGCCAGGCCCAATTCACGCCGGCGGTTCCCAAGGCGACCGATGACTGGTCCACCTGGAGTGCGACGATCCCGATCGGCGAAGCCGGGAATCACACGATCACGTTACGCGCCAGGGACAAGGTGACGCCGACGGCGAACATGACCACCGTGCAGCGCGCCGTGGTGGTGGCCGAGCCTTTCGAGCCGAAAGATCCCGAGACGGTGTTCAGCGCGGCCGCCTACCTCGATGACCTGCTGGATTTCGCCACGCGCCGGGCGAAGACGGCGGCGACGGGCGGGGCAGCGATCAGCCGGCAGTTGCTTGTCGACACCTTTCTGCAGCCGTTCACCGAACTGGTCGTGCGCAACAACCGCGGAGTCGCCAACCGGCCGGTGCATCAGGTTCGGCTCTGCATCGAAGGGTTGCGGCGGTATCTGGCCAAACACGGTCGCAGCATCCCTGCCGCCACCGAGGCTGCCTACCGCCAGGCGGCCTATGGGGCCCTGCTGCGGCAGTTGGGCACCTCCCACGAAGAGATTCGGCTGGCGCGCGTGGCGGATGCCGCCGCCCGCGCCGCGCTGGCGAGCCGGCTCGGCATCGAGATTGCGCAGTTTCGTCCCGACCGGCTCGATCAACTGCTGCTGCAGCCGAACCAGCTCACCGAGGCGGCACTGAAGAGCCTGTTTGGACTGGAAGAAACCACGCTGAAACCGCTGGCCGACAGTGTGCTGCCGGAGCCGCAGCTCCTCATCTGGC
>JBAWHH010000052.1:0-5494 GCA_049593715.1 Rhodocyclaceae bacterium | reverse complement strand
CCTGCGCTCCACCCGCTCGCTGATCCAGACCATCGGCCGCGCGGCGCGGCATATCCACGGGACGGCCATCCTCTACGCCGATCGCGTCACCGATTCGATGAAAAAGGCCATCGGCGAAACCGCGCGGCGGCGCGACAAGCAACTGACGTTCAACGCCGATCACGGCATCACGCCGAAAACCGTCTCCAAACGCATCAAGGACATCATCGACGGCATCTACGATGCGTCCAATTATGGCGCGGCGCACCACGCCGCCCAGGAACGCGCCCGCTACGACACCCTGAGCGCCAAAGAACTGGCGCGGGAAATCAAGCGCCTGGAAAAGGAAATGCAGGAGGCCGCCCGCAACCTGGAATTCGAACGCGCTGCCACTGCCCGGGACGAGCTTTTCCGCATGCGCGGCCAGGCGTTCGGGGCGGATGGGCATGATGGCTTGGCCAAGGCGTAAGCCGGCTACGCTGCGTCTCGAATCAATCGGCAAGCGCTGGCGACCACCAAGTCCACAACGAGCCGACGGGGGGCATTTGACGAACGTCATTGACGCATTGTTCCTGCGTGCAATCCAATGTTGCCATCGGCGGCGGGGCGGGGGTGTCCGGTCGCCGCGGCAGCAGAGCCGGCGCGTAGGTCCAAGAGCCGTTGCCGCGGACAGATCCCCGCGAGCAATCTATCCTGAGTAAGAGCGAGGTTCCAGGCAGCGTTCAAAACGAACAAGGAGGAACGACCATGAGAGGGAAAGGTGTTGCTTTTGCCGTTCTGGTTTTGATCTCCACCCAGGCCCTTGGCGAGGGCCCGCCAGGCATTCCGAAAACCGCTTTGGCCGGCTTGAAGGCGCCCGCCACGGTTACCCGCGACACCTACGGCATCGCGCATATCCGGGCCGCAAACGACCACGATCTTTACTTTCTCCAGGGCTACGTCCATGCCCAGGATCGCCTGTTCCAGATAGACGTCAGCCGGCGCCGGGCCAGCGGCACCCTGGCCGAACTGCTCGGTCCGGGCGAGCTGCCGGCCGACGTGGAATTGCGCACCATCGGCATTCGGCGTGCCGCCGAGCGGTCGCTTGCGCTGGTTTCGGCGCCCACCCGAGCGGCCCTGGAGGCCTACGCGGAGGGCGTCAATGCCTACGTGGCGGGGCACCCGCAACTCCCGCCGGAATACCAGGCCCTCAAGATCAGCAAGTTCCAGCCCTGGACGGCGCTGGATGGCATGACGGTCGCCAAATCCGTCACTTTCGCCCTTTCTTTCGGGCTGGAGGATCTCGACAACACCGCCGCGCTGCAGACTTACTCGGCGGTTTTCGACCCGACTTTGGGGCTTGGCACCGGGGCGACGCTGTTCAGTGAAGATCTTTGGCGGTCGCAGCCGTTTTATCTGGCCTCGACGGTTCCGGATGCGTCGGCGCGGCCGGCTTTGGCCGTACCGCCGCGTCCGCGCACGGCGATGGGCGTCGAAGGAGCCGGGGCATCCGATGGGGATCTGGCCAAGAAGTATCTGGAACGAATCCGCAGCCTGCCGTTCTTCAAGCATGGGCTGGAGCGCGGCGACCGCCCGGGTTCGAATGAGTGGGCCATCTCCGGGCGCCACACCGCCAGCGGCTGGCCAATGGTGGCGAACGATCCCCATCTGGCCCTCGACCAGCCTTCGACGTTCTATCCCATTCACCTGACCTCGGCGACTTCCGACGCCATGGGCAGCGGGTTTCCGGGATCGCCGTTCGTGATTCTGGGCCAGAACCGCCATATCGCCTGGGGAGCCACGGTGAGCCCGCTGGACGTGACGGATGTGTATCAGGAGCAGATCGTCCCGGACGCCAACTCACCGAGTGGCTTGAGCACCGTATACCGGGGCGTGAACGAACCGATCATCCCGGTTCCCGAGATCTATCGGGTCAATGCGATTGCCGACGGCCAGGTGGACAATGTCGTGGCCGCGCCCTCGTCACCACAGATTCCCGCGGCGACGCTGATCGTGCCCCGCCGCAACAACGGACCCATCGTCCAACTCGACGTGGCTAACGGCAGGGGCCTGAGCGTTCAATACACGGGCTTCAGCGGCACGCGCGAACTGGATGCCCTGCGCACTTGGAACGGCGCCCGCAGTCTGCAGGACTTCCGCCGCGGCTTGCAGTGGTTCGACACGGCGTCGCTCAACCTGGCCTACGCCGATCGATGGGGGAACATCGCCTACTTCGCTTCCTCCGAAGTTCCCGTGCGCGAGGATCTCCAGGCGGGGCAAGTGGACGGCCTGCCGCCATGGTTCGTGCGGCAAGGCACGGGGGGCAACGAGTGGCTGGCGGTGCAGCACCCGCAGCCCGGCCAGGCAGTTGCATTTGAAATCCTGCCCGATGCCGAAATGCCCCATCTGATCAATCCGGCCACAGGCTGGTTCGTCAATGCCAACAACGATCCGGCGGGAACGGTGCGGGACAACAACCCCCTCAACCAGCTTCGCCCGGGGGGCGGGCTCTACTATCTCAATGCCGGCTACGACTTCGGCCTGCGCGCCAGCCGCATCACCGAATTGATCGAAGACAAGCTGAGGCGCCGTGGGACGATTTCGTTGCGGGACATGAAGGCCATCCAGGCCGACGTCGTGTTGCCGGATGCGCCCTATTTTGTGCCCTACATCAAACAGGCGCTGACCCGTGCCGGCGTGTCCTCCGATGCTCAACTGGCGGCACTCGGCCAGCAGCCTGCGGTGCAGGAAGCCGTGGCGCGGTTGGCGGCATGGAAATTCACCACGCCGACGGGCATTGCCCAGGGCTACGATGCGGCGGACGCGGGCGGCCGGCTCGGACAGCCTGACGCCGCGGAAATCGCCGAAAGCGTGGCGGCAACGCTCTACAGCGTGTGGCGCGGCCAGTTCATCCGCAACACTATCGATGCGACGCTGGACGGCGTGCCGCTACCGGCGGGCGTCGTCTTGCCCAAACCGGGTGCACAGCTTGCGCTGACGGCGGTCAAGAATCTGCTGGAGCGGCCCCAGCCCGGAATCGGGGCCTCGGGCATCAATTTCTTTAACGCTCCGGCGGCTTCCGCCGAGGACCGCCGCGACATCGTGATCCTGAAGAGCCTGGCCGATGGGCTGGCTCGCCTGGCGGGACCGGACTTTGCTGCGGCTTTCGGCGGATCGACGAAGCTGGAAGACTATCGCTGGGGCAAGCTGCATCGGATCGTATTTGCCCATCCTTTGGGCGGGCAGTTCAGCGTGCCTCCCGCTTTCGGGCTCGTGCAGCATCCCCTGGGCACGGCTCTCCCCGGTTTTCCCGCCGACGGCGGCTTTGGCGCCGTGGATTCCTCCAACCACGATCTACGCGCACAAGGAGCGAATGGGTTCATGTTCAACCGCGGCGCGGTCCATCGCTTTGTTGCCGAGGGGAGTCTGTGGGGCGTGCAGGCTGAGTCGATTTGGCCGGTTGGGACGAGCGCCGATCCAGCGTCCCGGTTCTACCTTGGTTTCCTCACGCGCTATCTCGCCAACGACACCGTGCCACTGCTCTTCGGTATCGGCGAACTGCTCAAGGCGACCAGTTCCGTGGTGGTGTTCATTCCCGCGAAGTAAGTTTGGCGGGCCTGCTCCTCAGTGGCGCAGGCCCGCCGGTCGGGGGCCCGATCCTGCGGCCTGGCGGGCGCAAGCTTACTCGTCGTCCTCGCCCTCGCCATCGCGGCGCGGCACCGTTCGCGGGTCGCAGGTGATGGGGCGGTAGATTTCGACGCGGTCGCCGGGGCGCAGGGGCGAGTCGAGCTTGGCTACCTTGCCGTAGATGCCCACCGCCTGCTGTTCGAGGTCGATATGGGGGATCTTGGCCAGGATGCCAGAGCGCTGGATCGCCTGTTCCACCGTTGCGTCCACCGGCACGTCGATGCGCAACCAGGCTTGTTGTTTGGCGTCAGCGTAGCTCACGCTGACCTGAATCACGGGTTCTCTTTCCATGGTTTTCAGGCGGGGCTTTGGGCAGCGTCGGAGGGCAGGGCGGTTTCGCGGCGTTCCTTGAGCCGCTGATCGACGACACGTTTCGCGGCGATGAGGAAGCCGAGCACCAGGAAACCGCCGGGCGGCAGGATGGTCAGCAAGAAGCCCTTGTAGTCGGGGATGACCCGCATCTCCAGGAAACTGAAAGCGTCGCCAAGCAGCAGGTGCGCGTTGGCGAAAAGGGTGCCGGCGCCCAGCACTTCGCGGATGGCTCCGATCAGCGTCAGCGCGAACGTGAATCCGAGGCCCATGGCCAGCCCGTCCCAACCCGAGGCGAGGATAGGCGAGCGCGAGGCGAACGACTCAGCCCGGCCGAGGATGGCGCAGTTGGCGACGATAAGGGCAATGAAGAGGCCCAGCACCTTGTAGAGGTCGTGCAGCCACGCGTTGAGGCCCATGTCGACCACCGTGACCAGTCCGGCAATCAGCACGATGAAGATGGGCAGGCGCACCTCGGCACTGACGTAGTTCCTGACCGAAGAGATGATCATGTTGGCCGCCACCAGCACGACGGTGGTGGCCAAACCCATGCCGAGCCCGTTGGTTGCCGAACTGGTCACCGCCATGGTCGGACACAGGCCCAGCGTCTGGGCGAACACGATGTTGTTGTCCCACAAGCCATCGCGGGCGATGGTTCGGTAATTGGCGCTCATCGAGCTTGACCTTTCTCTTGGGTGGAGTTGTCGGACGCCAACAGTTGCTCGCGATGGGCGGCGAAGAAATCCAGCCCTTCCTTCACTGTCTTCACCACCGCCCGCGGCGTGATCGTGGCACCGGCGAACTGGTCGAACACGCCACCGTCTTTCTTCACCGCCCAACGTTCCGGAGCGGGGTCGCCGAGGTGCTTGCCGTTGAAGGCCAATACCCAGTCCCCCTTCGCCGCCTCGATCTTGTCGCCCAGCCCCGGCGTTTCCGTGTGTTTCGTGACGCGCACGCCGAGAATGCGGCCGTCACGGTCCACCCCCATCACCAGCGTGATGGTGCCGCTGTAGCCCGGGTTCCCCATCTGGTAAACAACGCCCTGGACCGCCCCGGCCTTGCGCGCTCGATAGACCGTCACCGGTCCCTTCGGCGTTTCCACCCGAACGGTGTCCTCGATCAGGACGTTGTCGAAAAAACCTTCGGGCAGAACCTGTCCCAGGGAAGCCTGCAGATCGCGGGCCTCGGCTGCGGCAATCGGCTCATGGGTGCTGACGTGGGTCAGTGCGAGGGCGGCACTGACCAGCAACGCCACCAGCGCCAGGGACGCAGTCTGATAGTCGATGCGACTGCGAATAGTCTCCAGGTTCATGCGGATTTCCTTGCTGCCGGACTCTGCTTGGGCACGATGCCGCGGCCGTCGCGGGTGCGGCCGTAGACGCGCGGTTTCGTGTAACGGTCGATGATGGGCGCGAGCGCGTTCATGAGCAGGACAGCGAACGCCACCCCTTCCGGGTAGCCGCCCCAGGTGCGGATGATGTAGGTGAGCAGGCCGCAGCCGGCACCGAAGATCAACTGGCCTCCCCGCGTGCTGGGGGAT
>JBAWHH010000051.1:0-3427 GCA_049593715.1 Rhodocyclaceae bacterium | reverse complement strand
ACTTCCGCCTTTTCGAACCCCGCCAGCAGGCACTTGCGCGTCTCCCCGTCGATCGGATCGGCAAACCTGATCCAGGCGGAAAGCGTCATCGCTCAGTCCATCGGAACTGTTTTCCCCAGGCCGGAACGCGGAACCAGGCAACGTGCTCTGCCTCGCCCGAAGGCGTTGCGAGCAAAGCCCCTGCAGAGAACCGCTAGGTTCGGGGAACAAAACGCGAAGGTCTGCCGCTCCTGGCCATCAAACACCTCCTTCATTGAACGATCAGGGGAACGTCCCCACGATCACTGCCCGCCGCGGAGCCATGCGAATCGGCCCATCCGCAACAGCGCATTCCCGCTCTATCGCAGATCCCCAGGTGGCGGGCGCTGGAGGAGCGCTCGATCATGGGGAAGTCCGCATAGGGATCCCGCTCCAGCCCGATGGGACCCAGGATCCGTATTGTTTCAGCCACGCTGCGCCAACGGCCGGTAAGGGCGCAGGGTGGGACCGGTATAGCGCTGCCGCGGCCGGGCGATGTGCTGGTCAGCCGATTCCATCATTTCTTTCCATTGGGCAACCCAGCCGATGGTGCGGCCGAGAGCGAACAAGGCGGGGAACATCGCGATCGGGAAGCCCATCGCCCGCAGCATGATTCCCGAGTAGAAATCGACGTTGGGAAAGAGCTTGTGGGAAATGAAATAGTCGTCGTCCAGCGCAATGCGCTCCAGTTCAAGGGCCAGCGCAAACAGGGGCTCCTGCGTCACCCCCAACTCGGCCAGCACCTCATGGCAGGATTCGCGCAGTATCGCCGCGCGCGGATCGTAGTTCTTGTACACCCGATGGCCGAATCCCATCAGCCGGAACGGGTCGCGCTTATCTTTGGCCCGCTGGATGTAGAGGGGAATCCGTTCCGGACCGCCAATCTCCAGCAGCATGTTGATGACCGCCTCGTTGGCGCCGCCGTGGTCCGGGCCCCAGAGGGAGGCAATGCCGGCCGCGATGCAGGCGTAAGGATTCGCGTGGCTGGAGCCGGCGATGCGTACCGTCGACGTCGAGGCGTTCTGCTCGTGGTCCGCGTGCAGTACGAGAAAACGATTCATCGCCCGCCCGAGCACCGGACTGACCACGTACTGCTCGCATGGCACGCCGAAACACATGTAGAGAAAGTTGGCGGCGTAGTCCAGGTCGTTGCGCGGATAACGGAAAGGCTGGCCAAGAGCGTACTTGAAGGCCATGGCACAGATGGTGGGCATCTTGGCGATGATGCGATGGGTCGCAATGGTGCGGGCCTGGGGATCGGCGACGTCCAGATGGTCGTGATAGAAAGCGCTTAGCGCACCGACGGTTCCCACCATCACCGCCATGGGATGGGCGTCCCGGCGATAACCTTCGAAGAATCGCTTGAACTGCTCATGAACCATGTTGTGATGCCCCACGACGTACTCGAATTCCCCGAGTTCTTCCGCCGTGGGCAATTCGCCATGGAGCAGGAGATAGCAGACTTCGAGAAAACTCGCGTGGGCGGCAAGATCCTCGATGGGATAGCCGCGGTAGAGCAGCACCCCGCGATCGCCGTCGATGAACGTGATCGCGGAATCGCAACTGGCCGTCGACATGAACCCCGGGTCGTAGGCGAAGTAACCGGTTTGCGCGTACAGGGAACGGATGTCGATCACCTTCGGCCCGTGAGTGCCGCCCAATACCGGCAACTCGATCCTCCGGCCGTCGCGCTCAAAAGTGATGGTTACGGTTTCCTCTCCGACCGATGCGCTCGCATCCGGATCGGGTAGATTACGGGCCATTTCTCAACCTCCTCGGCGCTTGGCGGCGCAAACAGACGGCACCTTCCGGGTACTGACCCCTCACGCGGCGAAAAGCTCGTCGGTCTTGGCGGCCATGATGAAATCGTTCTCGTGCAATCCACCGATTTTCTTTGTCTGCCAGGAAATTTTCGCCCAGCCCCAACCGAAGCTGATGTCCGGGTGATGCCCCTGCGCTTCGGCCAGATCGCCGACCTTGACGACAAAATCCATCGCCCCTCTGAAGTCCTTGAAATCAAAACACCGCTCAATGCGCAGTGCGTCGTCTTTGAGGCCCCAAGCGGGCGTTTGTGCCAGATAACCCTCTGCGTCGGTCCGGCTCAGGCGCGGAATTCCCCCGCGGCAAGGGGTACAGGTTTTTGCCAATAGTGCGGTGTCCACTGCCATTCCTCCTGACTATCCGGACGAGCCCGGACGGACTGAGCCGGGGGCCCGGCTCAATTTCGGTATAGCGCGCCGGGCGCCCAGGTTCAAATTCGCTTTGTCGACGCGGTTGGTTGGCGATCCGGGCGGGCCACTGCCAAGAATGCGTGGGCTCCGCTTGACTGGCGGGGTACTGCCCCCAGGGATGTCGCAAACAAAACGGGCGTTGGATCGATCGCCCGCCCGGCCCGGGGATCCGCAAAGGGACTGAACCTCCCGAGCCAAAATCGGATCGAAGACCTACCGTTTGCTTGGTAAGGAGGAAGCCATGGACCATCCCCTGCACAGCCTGGAACAACACTTCGCCTTGCCGGCGGTCGCTCACCACGTGCCGGCGTGGCGTCCCCTCACGTGGCTGGACCGTGGTTTGAGCGACCTGCGCGGCAATCCCGTTTCCAGCCTTGCCCACGGCGCCGTGATTACGGCCATTTTTGCGGCAGTGCTGCTGCTGGGCGCCGACCACCCCTATTTCTTCACCGCGGCGGTGTCGGGTTTCCTGTTGGTCGCGCCGCTCCTGACCATGGGCGTTTATGAGATTTCTCGCCTCCACGGCATGGGGCAGACAGCCAGCTTTGCCCAATCCATCGTCGGCTGGCGGCGCAACGCGGCCTCTGTGGGGATGTTCGGCCTGGTGCTCTGCATCATCGCGATTGCATGGGAACGCATTTCGGCAATCCTGTTTGCGCTGCTCTACGGTGGCAATGCGCCGGAGTTGGGGACTTTCATCGCCGGGGTTTTCCTGACGGGAGACTATCCGCGCGTGCTCGCCGGATTCATCGTGCTCGGGGCCATTCTGGCGGCACTGGTCTTCGCCCTGGCCGCAGTGTCGCTGCCGATGATGATGGATCGTGGTACCGATGTCGCCACCGCCATGATGACCAGCGTGAAGGTTGTGGTGACCAATCCGCTGCCCATGGCGGTGTGGGCGGGGACCATCGTCCTGCTGGTGGCGATCGGCTTTGCCACCGCACTGGTTGGCCTGGTGGTCATCATGCCGCTGCTCGGCCACGCCACTTGGCACGCCTACAAGGAACTGGTGGACGAGGCTGCCTGAAGGGCCGGCGTGCTGGAGCCGGGCTTCCGTTCGGGGCGTCTCTTGAAGTATTCAATGGCGCCCCGGTTTGGAAGTCTGCCGGTCCGCTTGCAGCTTGCGAGTGAAATGTCCCGGTAACACCGCTTCTGTAAGGTGATTTTCCGTTGTGTGC
>JBAWHH010000050.1:0-1511 GCA_049593715.1 Rhodocyclaceae bacterium | reverse complement strand
CGCAATGCGGCGCTGGCTGGAATACTGGCCAGGGCACCGATCGCGGCTGGCTGGAAAAACCCGCCCATCGGCGCAGCAGTAGCCCATCAACGGGGCAGGAGGGTTGGCCGGCTGACTGGCCTCCACTTTCCTGGCCCATTGCCTGATTTCCCTGATTTCCTCGTCGGTGGCAAAGCGTTTGTCCGGCGTCGCGGTATTGGGGTAGGACGACAAAAACCTTTCCCGCGGACGTAAACGCAGCGGCGCCCATGCTGCGGTCTTGGATCGGCAAACCACGGATCCCTGCAACACCGTCACGGCCACGGAGCGATCATCCCGCGGCACCTGGAAAACGAACTCGGTGCCCTCCACGCCGGCAATCACGTTCGCGCTTTCCACCTCGAAAAAGCCGCGTGCCCGGGCCAGAAGGCGGCCGAACTCGACGATGAAAGAGCCCAGCCGGACCCGGGTGCCCTGATCCAGAACGATCTCGTGCCCCTCGGGGAGGCGGATGATGGCTGCGCTCTCGGGGCCGGTCTGCACAACGTCGCCCGGTCGCAGTGCCTGGGGCGCGGACACCCCGAGGGGCTGGCCGTCGCGAAAGATCGCAACCCCTCCGGCCCCCGACACCCTCACGTAGCGGTCGGGGTCTCGCGGATCCTGCTTCAATACCTCTACCAGCGTCGCGGCGCAGCCGGGGAGCGCGAAAAACATCAACAACAGCATCGCGGCAAGGACGCGGCGGGCAACGAAGTTTCGCTCGGCAAATTCCGTCATGGGCTCGGTCCAGTAACCATGGCGGCATCGGCGCGGGTCTCCAGCCAGCCGAGGATCCGGTAGGCGAGCCCGAAGGCAACGATGTCGTACATGGGCTTGAGGAGGATGCCTATTGACGATAGCACGACGCTGAACGCGAGATAGGCGCATATCAGCGCCAGCACTATCCCGATCCGCGGCGCCCGGCGCCAGCGGGAAACGGCAAAGCGGGTGAATGCGCCAAGCAACGCCAGGGCGACTATCAGCATCGACTGGACCCCCATTGGCACAGGCCGCAAGGTGAAGCCGCTCAAAAGATTCCGCAGTGCGTCGGCCTGCAGTTCCACGCCGAATCGCTCTTCGCGGGCGAATCCGCGCTGGACGACGTGAATGTCTCTCGCCGCCTGGGTGGTTACGCCGATCAAGACGAACCTGCCGCGTAAATCCGGGAGCGACGAACCAGTTGGTGGGCTGTGCAGTCCGGCGTAGGAATAGCGTTGCGGCGGGTTGCGCCAGTAATCCTGTGGCGACAGCACCATCAAGTTCGTGGCAACCAGATCGTCGCGTTGCATGGCAGGGCAGCCGGTTGGCGTGCTCCGCATGCGCTGCAGTTCCGAGAACGGCAGATGGAGCAGTTGGGGGGCAGTTCGCTCTTTGCCCGCGGCGACCAGGGTGACGCGCTGCTGCGCGGCGCAGACGTCAGCCGGACTTCCGTCGAAGGATGCCGTCAGGGCCAGGGCAGGTAGATCCGCCCGGCCGCAGTCGGTTGCCGGTGC
>JBAWHH010000049.1:0-1766 GCA_049593715.1 Rhodocyclaceae bacterium | reverse complement strand
CCCTGGCATGACCACAAACAGGTGTTCAACTTCGCCGAAGCCTGGCGCAAGGACCAGCCGTTCGCCTACCAGGTCCATCGTTCCGAGTTCGACCAGATCCTGATGCGCAATGCGTTGCGCTCGGGTGTGGATGCGATCGAAGGCTGCAGGGTCACGGCGGTGGATTTCCTGCCCGACAACGCCGGTGCCGAGGTGCACGCCCAGCACGAGGACGGGCGTGAACAGCGCTGGCGTGCCCGCTTCGTGGTGGACGCCTCTGGGCGCGACACCTTCCTCGCCAACCGCTTCAAGATCAAACACCGCAATCCCAAGCACAACAGCTCCGCGGTGTATGGCCACTTCTCCGGGGCCAAACGCCACGAGGGTCAGGCCGAAGGCAACATCACCATTTTCTGGTTCGAGCATGGCTGGTTCTGGTTCATCCCGCTCAAGGACGGCCTCACCAGCATCGGCATGGTGACCTGGCCCTACTTCATCAAGACGCGGGGCGAGCGCAGCATGGATCAGTTCCTGCTCGACGGCGTCAAGCTGTGTCCGCCCCTGGCGGGGCGGCTGGAGAACGCCGCGCTGGTCCGCCCGGTGGAGGCGACGGGCAACTTCTCCTACGTCAGCGAGCGTACCCACGGCCGCAACTATCTTCTGCTGGGCGATGCCTACGCCTTCATCGACCCGGTGTTTTCATCGGGTGTGCTGCTGGCCATGAACAGTGCTTTCCTCGGGGCCGATGCCATCGACACCTGCCTGCGCCTGCCCAACATTGCCGAAGCGGCGCTGGCGGATTTCGACCGGAAGATGAAGCATGGGCCGAAGGAATTTTCCTGGTTCATCTACCGTGTCACCAACCCCGTGATGCGCGACATGTTCATGGCTCCGCGCAATCTGCTGCGGGTGAAGGAAGCGCTTCTATCGGTGCTGGCGGGGGACATCTTTGGCAAGACCCCCATCTGGCGCTCGGTCCTCGTCTTCAAAGTCCTCTACTACGTGTTGTCGATCGTGGAATACAAGCGCGCCTGGGCCGCCTGGCAACGGCGCCAGGGGAACATCAAGCCGGTGGAAGATGCGGAGGTGGGTGCGAGTGCTTGAAGAGGGTGCGGAGCGCCTGACTTTCTCCGCCATCTCCCCGCCGCAACTGCTGGATCAGTCTCACGCCGAGGGCCGCCGCCTGCTCGGCGCCACCCGCATCGGACTAGGCTCTGGCTTGGCCGAGTCGGGTGTGCCGGTTCAATCCATCCTCGCGCCGGTGTTGGGGGAGGGGCTTCAGGTTGCTGGTGAAGCCTGGTTCAGTAGCAACGACGTTCAGCCGGGGCTGTTCGAGGGGATCCGCTACCGCCGCACGCAGAGCGTGGTGTTCGGCGTGGTGGATCTGGCCGAAGACGATTTCGATGTCTCTGGCGCAGGCGCCACGCCGCTGCAGCAGGCGACGGAAAACGCCTACCGCCGCGTTTTCGCCTTGCTGGATGGCATCGGCCTGCCGCACCTTTGGCGCGTCTGGAACTATTTCCCTCGCATCAACGCCGAAGAAGGCGGGCTCGAACGCTACCGCCAGTTCAACATCGGCCGCCATGACGCCTTCGCCGCCTGCGGCCAGTTGGTGGCAGGGCAACTTCCCGCGGCGTGTGCGCTGGGGGTCGCGGAAGGCCCACTCACCATTGCCTTCCTCGCCGGCCGTGTGCCGGCGCAATCGGTGGAAAACCCGCGCCAAGTCAGCGCTTGGCGCTACCCCCCGGCCTACGGGCCGCGCAGCCCCACTTTTGCCCGAGCCAGCT
>JBAWHH010000048.1:0-3783 GCA_049593715.1 Rhodocyclaceae bacterium | reverse complement strand
CATTGCATCAATGTGGATCGCTGGCGTAATGCAGGGTCTGATGTGGCGTGCTACCAACCCGGATGGCACCTTGACCTACTCTTTCGTCGAGTCGGTAAAGGCGTCGTATCCCTTCTGGACCATCCGCCTGGTGGGTGGAACCATGTTCCTCGTCGGCATGATCATCATGGCCTACAACGTGTTCAAGACGATTGCGGGTAAACAGGCCTACGACGCGCCGGTGCTTGCCCCGGTTGGTCAGCACGCTTAGAGGGGAGAGAGAACATGGCACAGAGCGGTTCAGATTTTGTCGAACGCAACGTCGGTTGGCTGATCGTGCTGACTTTGCTGGTCATTTCGATTGGGGGACTGGTGGAGATCGTTCCTCTCTTCTTCCAGAAATCGACGACGGCGCCAGTGGAAGGGCTCAAACCCTACGATCCGGTGCGACTTGCGGGGAGGGACGTGTATATCCGCGAAGGTTGTTACCTTTGCCATTCCCAGATGATCCGGCCGTTCCGCGCGGAGACGGAGCGCTACGGCCACTACTCTGTGGCTGGAGAATACGTCTACGACCACCCGTTCCAATGGGGTTCCAAGCGTACGGGCCCCGATCTGGCGCGGGTTGGCGGCCGTTACTCGGATGAATGGCATCGCATTCATCTGCTGAACCCTAGAGATGTGGTCCCCGAGTCCAATATGCCAGCCTTTTCCTGGCTCGATCGGCCGGCACAGGCCGACGACATTGAGGCCAAGATGCGAGCCCTAAACGCTGTTAGTCCCAAAAAGGACGGTAGGGCGATCTACAGCGATGGTGACATCGCCGGGGCGAAAAAGGCGCTCGAGGGTAAGACCGAACTCGATGCGCTCATCGCCTATCTGCAGGGGCTCGGCACCGCTTTGAAGACGGTACAGTAATCATGGACATCAACGATTTCAGATCGCTGACGACGGTACTGGGCCTCGCTTGTTTTCTCGCCATCTCCATTTGGGCGTTCAGCCCAGGTAGAAAGGCGCGATTCGAGGAGGCGGCCAATCTGCCATTTACCGATGATGACGAACTGCCCGCTCCCCGGCCGGGGCAACGGGCCGGACAAGGAAAAGCATCATGAGTGATTTTGTGAGCGGATTCTGGAGCATTTACGTCGCGGGTCTTACGACTCTGTCCATCCTGGGGTGCGCGTGGCTTCTTTACGCGAACACGGTGAAGCCAACCGGTGGTCCGGTTGAACTGCACGAGCACATCTGGGACGAGAACCTACAGGAGTACAACCACCCCCTGCCGCGTTGGTGGATGTGGCTGTTTTACATCACGATCGTCTTCGGTTTTGCTTACATCGCTTTCTACCCGGGTTTCGGTTCCGGCAAGGGTATGTGGAACTGGTCGTCGAAGGATGGGCCGGATAGCCAGTACGCGAAGGAAATGGCGGACGCCAAAGCCAAATACGATCCCATCTTCAACAAGTTTGCCGGGATGGATTTGATGGCCGTGGCGGCGGACCCGGATGCAAAGGCGATGGGACAGCGCCTGTTCCTGACGTATTGCGCCTCCTGTCACGGTTCGGATGCCCGCGGTGCAAAGGCTTTTCCCAATCTCACCGACAGCGACTGGATGTATGGCGGTGAGCCGGATCAGATCAAGACGACGATCGCCGGAGGACGCAATGGTGTGATGCCGCCGTTTGGAGAAGCTCTTGGCCCGGAGGGCGTCAAGGATGTCGCCAATTTTGTCCGGGCGCTTTCAAATCTGGCGTCAGATCCCGTTCGCGCGCAACGGGGCAAAGGAATCTTCGAGCAGAACTGCGTGGCGTGCCACGGCCCGGAAGGCAAGGGGAATCAGGACATTGGGGCTCCAAACCTAACGGATAAAGTGTGGCTCTACGGCGAGAAAGAGGCTGAAATCATCAAGGGCGTTACCAATGGCAGAAACAACGTCATGCCGGCTTGGGGCGAACTTCTTGGGCCGGCCAAAGTCCACTTGCTCTCCGCCTACGTGTTTGGATTGGGTGGCGGACAGAAACCGGGCCCCGCGATCGCGGCTGCGCCAGCAGGTGCTCCGCCAGCAGCGATGCTCTATTTCGATGGGGGGAAAGCAGACTTGCCGACCGATGGCCCGTCAGCGCTCAAGCCAATCATCGAGTTCGCTGTTGCCCACGCGGACGCCAAACTGGCGATCTCTGGTTTTCACGACTCGACTGGGGATAAGGCGGTGAACGAAGAACTGGCCAAGAATCGGGCCAAGACCGTGCGGGATGCACTGAAGTCTGCAGGCATCTCCGAGGAGCGCGTCGAAATGCGCAAGCCGCAGGAGACAACGGGAACTGGCGACAACAAGGAGGCCCGTCGCGTGGAGGTTGGTTTTATCTAACTTCTTGCTTTTCGAATCCGTAATACTCTCCAACACTCCCCGGCTTCAGTCCGGGGAGTTTTTCTTCCTTAGTATCAGTAAAATGTAATATATCGATCATGGCTCAGCCAGTACCGCTGTCGAAATCCAAGGTGATTCCTGTCGTCGCGCAAGATCCCCTCGATTCCCTTTACGAAGTTCGCCAGAAGATTTATCCGCGAGCGGTAACGGGATGGTTCGCGCGCTGGCGCTGGTCCATGGTTTGGATTACGCAGGCGGTTTTCTACGGGCTGTGCTGGTTGCCTTGGAATGGACGGCAGGCGGTCCTGTTCCATCTGGTGGAGCGCAAGTTCTACATCTTCGGCTGGGTCTTCTGGCCACAAGACGTGTTCTACCTGGCGGTGATTCTGATCATCGCCGCTTATACCCTGTTTTTGTTCACCGCGGTTGCCGGACGCCTGTGGTGCGGTTTCGCCTGTCCACAGACGGTCTATACGGAGATTTTCCTCTGGATCGAGGAGAAGATCGAAGGTGATCGCGCGAAGCGGATGAAGTTGGACCGGGGCTCGATGGATAGCCACAAGTTGGCGCTGAAAAGCCTTAAGCATGGTGTGTGGATTTCACTGGGGCTTTGGACCGGATTCACGTTCGTCGGCTATTTCACCCCTGTCCGCGAACTGGTCCGCGAGGTAGCAAGCCTTTCGCTCGGACCATGGGAGACCTTCTGGATTTTCTTCTACGGCTTTGCAACCTACGGCAACGCTGGCTTCTTGCGCGAGCAGGTGTGCAAGTACATGTGTCCCTACGCGCGTTTCCAGGGCGTGATGTTCGATCCGGATACCCTGGTTATCACCTACGACACCGAACGCGGTGAGCCTCGTGGCAGCCGCAACAAGAAACTCGATCATAAGCAGGCGGGGCTGGGCGACTGCGTGGACTGCGGCATTTGCGTGCAGGTTTGCCCTACCGGAATCGACATTCGGGCTGGACTGCAGTACGAGTGTATCGGCTGCGCCGCGTGCATCGACGCGTGCGATCAGGTGATGGACAAAGTCGGCTACCAGCGGGGCCTGATTCGCTACACGACGGAAAACGCTTTGGAGAAGCATTGGGACGCCAAGGATATTCTTCGGCACGTTTTCCGGCCCCGCGTCCTAATTTACGGCGGTATTCTCGGCACGATTGTTCTTGGCCTTGCCTATGGGTTGGCTACCCGAATTCCGCTCAAGGTCAACATCATCCGTGATCGCGGAACCCTGGCGCGGGAATTGGAGGGTGGGTCGATTGAGAACGTCTTCCGTTTCCAGGTCATGAACACGGCAGAGGAACCGCGGCGTTTCCGCATCGATGTGTCCGGCGTGAAGGACATTGCCGTTTCCTCGGAACGCGTTGTCGATGTTCCTGCCGCTTCAACGAAGAGCATCCTCGTGGCTGTTGCCGCACCCGCGACCGCGGGA
>JBAWHH010000047.1:0-7042 GCA_049593715.1 Rhodocyclaceae bacterium | reverse complement strand
AAAGAAACGTGACCATCGTCTGAGAGCGGCTCCACAGCCACGTCGGGCCGGGCCAAAGGGCGCCGTGCGGTATGTGAAAAGTCGATAGCGGTCAGAGCGACGCCATTCTGAAGCAGCCGCAGAATGGGACTTGCGAAACGCCGGCCCAGACTAGAATTGGCCGCTCAGAACAAGCCTTTTGCACGCTCTGGGCAGGGTGTCCTAACCGACCCGCTCCGGCAGCGGCGGCAGTCGCCCCTTGACCATCCCGTCGAACTGGACGGGTAGTGTTCTCAGAATTGTGCATAAGGCCAAATGGGCTTGAGGATGTTGGTCATCGGGCTGAAGCCGTCGCTCAGGGTCCGCTGCGATCTTGAGCCTTGTTAGCGACCCGTTCTGTCGATGAACCCCGGCGCCATGAGTTCCGCCTTCGACACGTGGAGAAAAGAGAGGCGTCCGAGGCCCATCGGGCAGGAAAATGCGCCACAGGCGCGATGGCGAAACACCAGACCCCGCCGAAAGCCCCGCCAGTGCTGGCGCGACGGGCAGAAAAAAACCCAACCGGTAAGGGTTGGGTTTTAGAATTGGTGGGCCTGCACGGGCTCGAACCGTGGACCAAAGGATTCGTCACACTGCAGCTTTCGCCGCCAAGACGCCGGACTATTGCCGGACGACCCGTTTCGTGTGCTGGACTATCTCATCACCTTCCGTGCCGAAGCATGGTCAGGTGTCGGGCGCTCGTGGCGGTCATTAAGGGCACTGAATCCCTCCGCTAGTCTCTGCACCTTCCGGAATTGCAACTCCGGCTTGGCTCAGGGTCGCCATGCACGCGTCGCTGCGAGTTTAGGGTTCCCTGAATTCACCCGATTTTTCAATCGCCATTTCTGGCGAAAGTCACCATTGATGAGTCCTCTGCTCTAACCAACTGAGCTACAGGCCCGAGTTTCGGATTCTACCGGCAACGGGCTTTCGAGGCGAGGGGACGGCGGCTGAGAATCCCGTCAAACGGTGGAAACATCGTGGTCACGCCTTGTTGTCCAGTCCTTTGGAAGGACAAGGCGTTTCCCGTCGGGCAGCGTCGGCGGATTCAGCTTTTCCGTGGGGGGATAGAATTGTCGCGGGGAAAAGGGATGGCTTTTTCGTGGAGCCGGTCATGACCGCTACGCGGGTCGATCATGGGGCAGTAAAGGACTTCGTCCGGCACACGCTGGGCTGCGCCTGCCCGGACGAGGTTTTCGAGCGCATCGAAGTTCGTGTGCCCGCCGCGGACTGCCTCGGGGAAATCGCGATCGGCGGGCGGCTTCTCGTTCGGTGCCACTCAGCGGAAAGTTTCGAGGATCTATCGGTCCCTCTGCGCCAGTGGCTCGCAGCAGGGATCGCGGCGCGTGACCCGCTCGGCTGCCATCGACTGCGGCTGCTTCTGGCGGCAAGGAACCCGGAGGAAACAGAACAACGGGCGCTGCAGATATGGGAATCGATCGAACGACCGGACGACCGCATCCATATCCATGTACTTGCACCGACCGAGGTTGAGACGCTGCTGCGGGCCGTAGGCAGAAGCGCGCCGCCCTAGGCCAACAGGGCCACGCCTTCGGACCCATCCCACCGCGATCGAAGGAGCCGTACAACGAGGAGACGACAATGAGAATCCGCTCTGACGCTTTTGACCATGAACACGCCATCCCGAAGGAACACACCTGCGAGGGGCAAAATACGTCACCGCCGCTGGCATGGAATGACATCCCCGAAGGCGCCAAAAGCCTGGTGCTGATCGTGGATGACCCGGACGCCCCCGACCCGGCTGCGCCGAAGATGACGTGGGTTCATTGGGTACTCTACAACCTGCCGCCTACGTCGAACGGGCTGCCCGAAGGGGTCGAGGCTACGGATCTGCCGGGTGAAACGCTTGAGGGGCTGAACGATTGGCATCGCACCGGGTACGGCGGGCCGTGCCCGCCGATCGGCCGTCACCGCTATTTCTTCAAGCTGTATGCGCTGAACACCGTGTTGCCCGACCTCCATCACCCGACGAAACACGATGTGGAAAAGGCCATGGCGGGCCGCATCGTGGGTCAGGCGGAACTCATCGGGACTTACCAGCGCTAGCGCGGTCGGCCATGGCGGATGCGACGATGGTCTGGCCCGACTACGACGGTGGGAGTATCGCCAATCTGATCTCCTCCATCGGCGAGGCCTGCGGCGCCCCGGATCTGCCGTGTGTCCGGGCCATCTTGCTCGATCCCGACGAAATCCGTGGCGCGACGAATATCGTGCTGCTGGTGGTGGATGGGTTGGGGCTCGACTACCTGCGGCGGCGCGGAAAAGGCGGCGCTTTGCTCGACCACTTGCGCGGGGGGCTCACTTCGGTTTTCCTGTCCACCACGGCCTGCGCCATCCCCACTTTCCTGACCGGCCTGCCACCCCAACAGCACGGCCTGACGGGGTGGCACATGTATTTCGACGAGATCGACCGCATCACCGCCGTGCTGCCCCTGGTGCCGCGCAATGGACCGCCTTTCGCTTTTGCACCGGGGGAGCTGACCCGCCGTTTGTTCCCGCAAAACTCGCTCACCAAGCGCATACACCGGCCCGCCCACATCCTCAGTCCGGCCCGTATCGCCAACTCTGAGTTCAACCGCTTCCATTCCCTGGGGGCGACGCGGTGGAGCTATCGCACTCGGGACGAGTTTTTCGCCCAACTGGCACAGATCGTGGACTTGCCGGAGGCCAAGTACGTCCATGCCTACTATCCGACCCTCGATACGCTGGCCCACGACCACGGCGTGGACAGCCCCCACGTTGCTGGTGTATTCCGGGCGTTCGACGAGGCGTTCGCGTCGTTCCTCCGGCAAGTTCGTGGCAGCGGGACCACGGTAATCGCCACCGCGGACCACGGCTTCATCGATGCGCCGGAAGAGCGCCTTATCGAACTCGATGCCCACCCCAAACTGGAATCGATGCTGCTGCGCCCGCTTTGTGGAGAACGCCGGGTCGCCTTCGCCTACGTGAAGCCAGGCTTGCACGATGCATTCGCCGATTACGTGAACACCGAACTCGCCCATGCGGCCACGCTCTTCCGCAGCGAGGACTTGATCGCCGAGGGCCGATTCGGGCCCGGCGTCCCCCACCCGAAGCTCGGCTCGCGCACCGGGCACTTTACTCTGGTGATGAAGGACGACTGGACGATCAAGCAGTGGCTGCCTGGCGAACAGCCCTACACGCAGATCGGTATGCACGGCGGGACCAGTGCCGCCGAGATGTGGGTTCCGCTAATCGTGGCGAACGCTTGATCGTCACGACGGTCAAGCCCGCCCACCCATTCCCTCCAAACGAAAAAACGCCACCCGAAGGTGGCGTTTAGTTTGAACGACCGGTAGCGGAAGATCAGGTTTCGGTGTCGAGGAAGCTGCGCAGCTTTTCCGAACGGGACGGATGGCGCAGCTTGCGCAGCGCCTTGGCCTCGATCTGGCGGATACGCTCACGCGTCACATCGAACTGTTTGCCGACTTCCTCCAAGGTGTGATCAGTGTTCATCTCGATGCCGAAACGCATGCGCAGCACCTTGGCTTCGCGCGGCGTCAGGGTATCCAGAATCTCCTTGGTGACGTCGCGCAGCGAGGCGAACACGGCGGCGTCGTTGGGCGCCAGGGTGGCCGAATCTTCGATGAAATCGCCCAGGTGGGAATCGTCGTCGTCCCCGATGGGCGTTTCCATCGAGATCGGCTCCTTGGAGATCTTGAGGATCTTGCGGATCTTGTCCTCCGGCATCTCCATCTTGATCGCCAGCGTCGCGGGATCAGGCTCCTGGCCGGTTTCCTGCAGGATCTGCCGGCTGATCCGGTTCATTTTGTTGATGGTTTCGATCATGTGCACCGGGATGCGGATGGTGCGCGCCTGATCCGCGATGGAGCGGGTGATGGCCTGGCGGATCCACCACGTGGCGTAAGTCGAGAATTTGTAGCCGCGGCGGTATTCGAACTTGTCCACCGCTTTCATCAGGCCGATGTTGCCTTCCTGGATCAGATCGAGGAACTGCAGGCCGCGGTTGGTGTATTTCTTGGCGATGGAAATCACCAGGCGCAAATTGGCCTCGGTCATTTCGCGCTTGGCGCGGCGGGCTTTGGCCTCGCCCGTCGACATCTGCTTGTTGATATCTTTCAGCTCTTTCAGCGGGATGCCAATCCGCGTCTGCAGATCGATCAGCTTCTGCTGTTCCTCGATGATGGCGGGGGCGGAACGCATGAGCTGGCTGACGTAGGGTTTGGCCGAGGCAATCTCGTTCTTGAGCCAGTCGAGATCGGTCTCGTTGCCCGGAAACACTTTGATGAAGTGTGGGCGCGGCATGTGCGCTTTGTTCACGCACAGATCCTGGATCTTGCGCTCGTGGTTGCGCACGTCCTCCACCATGTGGCGCACCGAGTCGCACAGACGCTCGATGGTGCGGGCGGTGAAGCGGATGTTCATCAACTCGCTGGACACATCTTCCTGCAGTTTCAGGTACCCCTTGTCCTGGGAACCTTTCTTCTGCAGGATCGGCTGCATCTTGCTGTAAAGGTCGCGGATAACCTCGAACCGGACCAGGCCATCGGCCTTGAGTTGGAGCATGGAGGCGGAAACCGCACCGCCTTCTTCCTCGTCCTCCGTCTCTTCATCTTCTTCGCTGGCGATCTCCTCCGCCTCAGGCAACGCACTGACGGACTCGGCGGCGTTCGGATCGATCAGGCCATCGATCACCTCGTCGATACGCATCTCGTCTTTTGCCACCTTGTCGGCGCATTCGATGATTTCGGCGATGGTGGTCGGGCAGGCGGAAATGGCGTGAATCATGTGCTTCAGGCCATCTTCGATGCGCTTGGCGATCTCGATTTCGCCTTCCCGCGTCAGCAGTTCGACCGAGCCCATTTCACGCATGTACATGCGCACCGGGTCGGTGGTGCGGCCGAATTCGGAATCCACGGTGGAAAGCGCCTGTTCCGCTTCCGCTTCCACGTCCTCGTCGGCCACCACGGCCGGCACGGCTTCCGTCATGAGCAGCGACTCGGTATCCGGTGCCTCGTCGTACACCTGGATACCCATGTCGTTGAAGGTGGAGATGATCGCTTCGATCTGCTCCGCATCCACCAGCTCGTCTGGCAGGTGGTCATTGACTTCGGCGTAGGTCAGGAAGCCGCGTTCCTTGCCGAGGGCGATCAGCGTCTTGAGCTGGGTGCGGCGCTGATCCTGATCCTCAGGGGACAAGGCGATGACAGCGGCCGCCAGCGCCTTTTCCTTGGCGCGTTTTCCCCGGGGCTCGATTTTCGGGGCGGTAGCTTTCGCGGGCGCGGCGGACGCCGGAGAACCGGGCTTTTCCTTCGCCCCAGCCGCAGCCGGATGGGCCGACTTGAGCCGGGAATTCGCCGTCGCGCTGCCAGCAGACCCGTCGGAAGGGGAGGCTGCCTTGGCGGGCCTTCCGGTAGTGTCCTTGCGCGGGTCTCCTGCTTTGTCCCTGACCATACTCGATCCTCAGTGTCTGTGTAGCAAAAAACCTCTTATTCTATCCTAGACCAGGGCCAGAGGCGGAGCCCACAATCCCGTGTTTCTGCGAAAGAAGTTGCGCCAAACGCAGGCGCTCATCGGCGGAAAGCCCGGAAGAGCGTTCCTTGGCAGTCAAGGTCTTGATTTCCTCGCCAAGACTGGCTCGACGCAAGCGTTCGAGAGCGTCGTTGAAGACGGTTTCCAACGCTTCTTCGTCAAGGTTCTCGTCGGTGATTTCCGTGACCACCTCGTCAAGCAAGGGTTCATCGGCGCTGCCGCGAAAGAACTCAAGCACCGTCCCCAGGTCTCCGGCCGGCAAGTCGCCATGATCGACGGCGGCGCAAAGACTCTGCAGGAGACTGCCCTCGCGATCCGCCGGGATGTATTCCAGAGGTAGTCCCGGCGCCCAACCGGGCTTTTGCAGGGCGATCTTGAGCAGCGTCCGGGAAATCGGCGGCGGCCCCTGGCGAGGCACTGACCGGAACGGCAGCGCCTGGCGGACGAGCGGCTTCAGGCCACAAAGCGCCTCCACTTCCGCCGGCGAGATCCGGGCCAACTCGGCCACGCCGCGGACCATTTGCAGCCGCAGCACCGGCGCGTTGACCCGGGACAACAGGCCCTTGGCTTCATGGACGATGTGGGAACGCCCTTCGGCGCTGGCGACATCGATGTCCGACTTGAGGTGCCGGAGCATGAAATCTGAAAGCGGCAGGGCGCGGGCGGCGAGCCGGTCGAATTCTTCGCGACCGAGTTCACGGACGAAACTGTCCGGATCGTGCTCCGGCGGCAGGAACATGAACGTCACCGACTTGTTGTCGGCCAACTGATCGAGACTGGACTCGAGGGCTCGCCAAGCCGCCTTGCGCCCCGCGGAGTCGCCGTCGAAACAGAAGACAACGCGATCTGCCAGGCGCAAGAGCTTGTGCACGTGGTGGCTCGTCGTGGCGGTGCCGAGCGTCGCCACGGCATTGGCAATGCCGTGCTGCGCCAATGCGACCACGTCCATGTAGCCTTCCACCACGACGGCGGCCCCGGTAGCGCGGATCGCGGCGCCTGCCTGGAATAGGCCGTACAACTCGCGCCCTTTGTCGAACAGGGGGGTTTCCGGGGAATTGAGGTACTTCGGCTCACCGGCTCCGATGATCCGGCCACCGAAGCCGATCACATTGCCTCGGCCATCCAGTATGGGAAACATCACGCGGTCGCGGAAACGGTCGTAGCGCCTGCCCTGCTCGTTTTCGATCACCAGACCGCATTCCAGTAGTTCTTGCGCGCGGTAGTCGGCGAAGACCTGATCGAGATTCTGCCAGCCGTCCGGCGCGTAGCCGATGCCGAACCGGGCAGCAATTTCTCCGGTCAGGCCGCGCCGCTTGAGGTAATCCACCGCCGTCAAACTGGCCTTCAACTGTTCGCGGTAGAACTTGGCCGCGCGTCCCATCACCTCGGCGAGGGAGATGCCATGCTCTTTGTCCAGCCCAGGCGCCAGGCTACGTTCCTGGGGCACCGCCATCCCCAAAGCCGACGCCAGTTCATGCACCGCATCGACAAA
>JBAWHH010000046.1:0-5727 GCA_049593715.1 Rhodocyclaceae bacterium | reverse complement strand
AAAGGGTCGGCTGCTCGGTCATGGCCGACGGCCGCCGAATTCGATACTCGGTATCTCTTATCACCTATCCGAACGAGCGCGTGGTTGCTGCGCAGCCGACCTCTCACATTTCGTGCAGCCGACTTCTGAAAACGACACAGGCGCAGCGAATGGCTACTGGTGTACCCGCCGGCCACCGGCTCCGCCAGTGATCAGTGAGCGTCCGCTGCCGCACAGACATGCCCGCTATCGCGGACATAAGGTGGCGTCTCCGTTTGAGGCGAGAGCCTCGTGCTCCTTCCATCGTCACCTTCCTGAGTAAAGACACATGAACCCATCCGCCACCCCGCCGTCCAAGACCGTACCTGCTGATGAAGATATGGCCGAGCAGGCGCGCCCCGGCCATGGCCTTCCGTCGCAGGACCCGGATCCTGCGGCGCAGACTCTGCTGGAACCCCAGGAAGCCGAGCGCGAGGCCCAGTCCGTGTTAATGGGTGGGGGCGCGGTAGCCGGTATGGTCACGGGCGCTGCCATTGGCGTTGCAGTTGCCGGTCCGGTGGGCGTGCTGGTCGGGGCCACGGTGGGAGCGGCTGCCGGCGCACTGGGTGGCGTTGCTGCAGGAGCCACGGCAAATCCGGAAGACTCGAGTAGCGCCGACGTGGTGCACGCCGACTCCGTGCGCCTGCACATCGAAGACAGCGGTGGTACCGGCCGACCAGTGGTGCTGATTCATGGCTGGCCGCTGTCTGCGCAGGCCTGGGAGCCGCAGGTGTCAGTGCTTCGCGCCGCCGGCTATCGCGTGGTGGCCTATGACCGCAGGGGCTTCGGACGCTCGGACAAGCCGGAATCAGGTTACAGCTATGACACGCTGGCCGATGATCTGCAGCGCGTCATGGACCAGTGCGGCCTGCAGGACGTGACGCTGGTGGGCTTTTCGATGGGTGGGGGCGAAGTGGCGCGCTACATCGCGCGGTACGGCGAATCGCGCCTGCACCGCGTGGTGTTTGCTGCAGCCGTACCACCGTGCCTGATGAAGTCGGTCGACAACCCCGATGGCCCGCTCACGCCCGAGAAGGCGCAACAGAAGAGGCAGGCGCTCGCGCAGAACCGCAGTTCCTACTTTGACCAGTTCACCAAGGACTTCTTCTCGGCCAACGGTGCTCTGCAGGTCACCGAGGTGCAGCGCGGAGAGGCACTCGCCCTGTGCAACCAGTCGGCGCAGCATGCGGCGCTTGCCTGCATGGACTCGTTCGGCACGACCGACTTTCGCGAGGACCTGAAGAAGGTGACGGTGCCCACGCTGGTGATCCACGGCGAGGCGGACGCGATCGTGCCGCTCGAAGGCTCGGGGCAGCGCACCCACCGCGCCGTACCCCACAGCCAGATGGTGAAAGTGAACGGCGCGCCGCACGGGCTGAACGTGTCGCACGCGCAGGAGTTCAACAACGCGCTGCTTTCGTTCCTACGGGCGTGAACCGCCGTGACCGCTGCTAAAGGGATGCGGCATAAATCGTCATCCTCTGCAACCTTTGGGGGGTAACGCACAGACGTACCGGCTCGCTTGGCCCATACAGGCAAGCAGCGTCAAACCCAAGGACCCACTTTGGGCGTAAGCCCGGGGCCACCCGCCCGTGGGCGGAAAAGCAGCGTCGCGGTTTAGCGGGGCCAGCGCGGATTTTCGGACACGAACAACGCGGAGCGCGTCGACAGTACCGCCTCCCCTATGTCGTGGTAGCCACCGGGCAGGTCGCGCTTGGCACGATCGTCTGGTCCTATCTCTCACACGGACGAGGTCTATGGATATTCGTGCCCAGTACGGTGTCGACTTCATCGGCACCGGCCCAACCTTCACGACGGTATGCCTCCCAAAAGGATGTTCCGTCGCCATCACGGTCTTGGCCCGGCGCGTGGTGACGGCGTGAGTGAGACACCGGTGAAGTCGTCAGCCTCTGGCAACCAACGGGGGCGAACGGCTTATGGGTTGGCGCTGCGCCGCGCGACGCCTCACAGCGCCAAGGCATTCGCGCAACAATTCGCCATCGATTGGATCGAAGCCTGGAATAGCGGCGATCTGGAACGGCTCTCCGACCACTTCTCCGACGACTTTGCGACATGGGCGCCTGCGACCTCGCAGGCCTCTGGCGACTTGACAGGCATCCTAACGGGCAAAACAGCCGCCATGACGGCGTGGGCACGCGCTCGCACGTTGATTCCAGAGGTCCGCTTTGCGCTGATATCGACGCTCGTGGGTCAGAATAACCTGACCCTCTACTACCGAGGCATTCGCGCACGCCTGGCTGCCGAGACCTTCTACTTTAACAACGAGTTCAAGATCCTCAAGGTGGTCACCATGCTGGGTGATCCCTTGGCCACTTGGCCGATCCCCTCGCAGTGAGAGGCTCGAAGGGGTCTGCTCACGAAACGGAACAGATCGTACGTAAAGGCGCGCCCGATGCCTGTCCGTGCGACCTAACCCCCGGATTCCCGCACTCGACCGCCCGCAGTCGAGCCAAGCGACCAGCACTGCGATCGCTCCCCCTGTAAGACGACTCCCACAGCGCTTTCGGACCCGGCTGATGGTGGCGGCTCTTGGCCGCGCGTAACTTTCCTCCACGCCGAACGCAGTTCAAAGGCGAATTCCACCAAGCCAGAAACCGAAAGGAGATCCACATGAACTGGGACATCGTTGAAGGCAACTGGAAACAATTCACCGGCAAAGTCAGGCAGCAATGGGCCAAGCTCACCGACGACGATCTCGACCTGATCGCCGGCAAGCGCGAAGAGCTGGCGGGACGCGTGCAGGAACGCTACGGCGTAACGCGCGACGTGGCGGAAGAGCAGATCAAGGACTGGGAGAAGCATCACCCGAACTGATCGTCGCGGCGGTGTTCGCCTTCCTGGTCAATTTTCTGCGAGGCAGCTGATGAGCTGACTGCCCGCAATGTGGCGTGGCCTGCGCCGGCACGCCCGAAGTCCCCGACCCGCGTATGGATGCCTACTTCAACACACGAAAGGAAGACCTGACCACGGGGCTGCGTTATCCCATTTAGAGGAGAGTTCACATGCTGAATCGACCCAGTGCCGACGACCCCGCGGTGGGGGTAATTGACAAGAGCTTTTCGCCCCACCTGTTCAGGCCAGACTTTCTTTCAGGAAATGTGCTCCCAGGTTCGCGAGAAGTCATCGGGGATGTCGTCTACGACGCCGACGGCGGCTATGTTGGCCAGATCGAAAATCTCATCCTCGACACCCGAATTGGGTGTGTGACGCACGCGGTAGTCGGCGCCGGAGGCTTTCTGGGAATCGGCAAGAGGCGGTATGCCATCCCATGGAGCGTCGTGATCGCCGATGCTCACGCCAAACGCTGCGCTCTGATTATCGAGCACGAGCGGCTCAATGGGCTCCCGGTGCTTACACCGTAACTGGGGGTCTACGCCGGAACCCCTTACTGGGTCTCGTGCGGGTGCCTCACGAATTTCGTCCTCCGTGTCCGGGCGGGTCGGCGACAGGCGAGGCGGCCGTGCGCTGCTGAAGCCATGACGCAAAGTGCCTGTCGTGCGCGCCGATGTGGGCATGGAACCACCGTAATAGACGCGCGGCAATTGCCGTGCGTTGCCCACCACCGTCCTGCGAGTCACGTTCCGAGACGGCCTGGCGAATGAGCGAGAGGTGGCCAAGCATGTCTTCGTGATCCTGTGCATGGGTGAGCCGCTTCGGGTACCCCGAGGCCTGCATCTCCCTGGACTCGTGCTCAAAATGGCTGACCGCCAAGCTGCGCAGCACGTCCAGCGCGTACAGGGTTTGCGCCATGTCATGCCCGTCCTGGATGTGGTCCGCCGCCGTCTGCACCCATTGGCTCATCGTGCGGTGCTCAGCGTCCATCAACCCATGGTCGATGACGCGAGGACGAATCATCGCCATGAACTCCTCCCGCTGCTCCGAATCATTGTTGTTGATTTGCCCGTTCTGTTGAGGGTTACGCGAGCCACCTACAAGCATGCCGGCCCGTGATGAAGGGAATTCTATCGTTCCCACACCCTCCTGAAGCATCGCAGTGGCCGCCGAAGGCAGCGATGCGCTGAGGTCATTCGAGACTACCGGCCGAGTGCGTAGAGTCGAAATCACCAAGTCCGTGCGGAAAGGGGAAACTTTCGGCGCTCAGATCATCGGCCAAAGTGGCCAGTCGCGAGAGCCCCCGTTTCCGTTCAGAACGCCTCAAGTGACCCGACTTCGCAACGAGAACTTTCGCGTATCGAAGCAGGCGCTGGTTTCTCCGGGTGGCGAGGGGTTGGCCCGTTTGGTCCACGACATAGAAGGCCGACCCAAATACTTCCCTGATCAGTGCCCCGTCGGCGCACTCTATAGTGACGGGAATCAGTTCGTCGCATGTTGTTTCCTCCACTGCCGTTCTCGTCGTCAGCGCGCTCGTGTGCCGAGCAAAGCACTTTTGCGAGGGCGTCGCGTTGGGTGACAGGCCGCTTTGGCCGCCAAGCCCTCCGACCCGAAGGGCGAGGGGTCTGTCCGAGGCTTATCGTGCCGGAGTCGGCAAGGGGCGAATCAGTCGTAACCGAGTTCGGCCACCAAGGTGAGGTCGTGTTCGGCAGCAGACCCTTCTGCGACCCGTTCAACCTGGTCCGAATCTGCTGCGTGGCCTCCCAGCGTGTGTTCGTGGTCATTGCGTGGGGCGTTTGTGTGCTGTCCAATTCGAAGTGCCTTGTTCATCGGGTGTCCTTTCTGTCATGGAGGTCCTCGGCAGTCCGAGGAAGCCTTTCGTGGCGGGGCGGCACAATGGGCGGCCCCGAAGAGCGTGGTTTGGGGAAGAACCGGCGGGCGTTTCGCACCAAGCCCGAAACGGGGCGCCTGCGGCACCCTTACCTTGGATTCGGACCGAAGCTGTCCTCAACTCACCCGGTGGTGCCGGTGATCGCACGAGGTGTCCTGACGGCTCATCCGTCGTGACTGACCGGTGGCTTCTCAACTCCGAGCGCCGCCCCCAACACCGAATGGCCTTCAGCAGTGACGTTCACTGATCGGTGACTTCACCCTGCCGCGGGCACGCCTGCGGCCAATGAGCCCTTGCCGGTTGGTTGACGTTGTTTCCGACCCGCGAATGTTCGCGGAAGTTCCGCGAGAGCGATCGCCCCATTCGACCGCCCCCACTTGATCAAGCCCGATTCCGGACGCCAAGCGGACGCGACGAGGCAGGCAAAACGCACTTTGGCAATCTTCGGCTGCCATGTAGCCGTCCCATCCTGTTTCGATAGCCAACGGCGGCTTCAGATTTCGACCCGTGCGCCGAATTCGATGACGCGATTGCACGGTATCTTGAAGAAATCGACGGCGTTGCTCGCATTCCGGCGAAAAACTGAATGTGTTTGCAGCGACTGGAATGGTTACCGCCGCGACATGTGGCATCTGCTGACACCGTTCGCCTGCCGGCCGGGGCCCCCCTGGAGGCGCGTCGCGACAGCCGCCCCGATTACGACCGTTTGGAAGGTCATCGTTGAGTGATTGAAAACGTGGGGCCGACCTACGCGACGGACCGCTGCTGGGGTGAAGTCGACATTCAGGTGACCGCTTCAGGAGGACGTCCAGTGGCCGCACATGGCCGGCAGCGGTGTTAGGCTTTCTTTGCTCAAACGAGCCACTGGAATTCAGGGATTGTGCCGCGAAGCTCACCATTTGGGCTCGGTTTCGAACTCACACAATCGGCCGGCGCAGGACGATCGGTAAGAGCGATACCAGTAC
>JBAWHH010000045.1:0-1505 GCA_049593715.1 Rhodocyclaceae bacterium | reverse complement strand
GCCTGGGGCCGCGGGCTTACGCCATCATCGAGCAGGGCACCATTTCGCGTCTCATTGAAGCCCGGCCCGAGGAGTTGCGCCTGTTCCTCGAAGAAGCGGCGGGCGTCACCAAATACAAGGAGCGCCGGCGCGAGACCGAAAACCGCCTGGCGGACGCGCGCGAAAACCTGACACGGGTGGAAGACATCTGCACCGAACTGGGCCACCAGATCGGCCGGCTCGAAAGCCAGGCGGAAGTGGCGCGGCATTACCACGCCCTGAACGCCGAACTGACGGACTCCCAGAACCTGTTGTGGCTGCTCAAGCGCAACAACGCCCGCAACGAGCGCGAGCGGGCGCAAAGCGACGTCGAGAAAGCCATCACCCGCCTGGAGGCCGAAACCGCCAGCCTGCGGGAACTGGAACTTAAGACGGAAGAGGCGCGCAGCGAACATTACGCCGCCAGCGATGCCCTGCACGCTGCCCAGAACGAAATGTTCGCCGCCAACGCGGAAGTCGCCCGCCTGGAAAGCGAACTCCAGCACCAGCGCGACACCCGCCAGCGCCTCGACACGCGGCTCGCCCAGCTCGATGCGGGGCGGACCCAGTGGCAATCCCAGCTCGAACCCTCGGAACGTGACCAGCAGCGCTGGCAAGACCTATTGGACAACGCCCGCGAGCGCCACGCCCGCGCCCAGGCGCGGCATGAAACGGCCGCCGAGCGGCTCCCCGAAGCCGAAGATGCGCTACGCGAGGCGGAAAGCGCGGCAGCGCTGGTGCGGCGCGAACTCGGTCAGGCAGAGCAGCAGCTTCGCGTGGAGGAGGCGCACCGCGCTTCCGCGCTGCGGGCCCTGGAGACGCTGGGCCAACGGCGCACGCGGCTGGTGCAGGACCGGGACGCCATTCAGGGGCCGGACTTGGCGGCTCTCGACGCGGCTCAAGCCCTGAATGGAGAGCTTGACGCCCGTGCCGCCGAGCGTCAGGCGGAAGCCGCGGAACTTCAGGCCCGCCTGCCCGACCTCCAGGCCGCCCTGCGCCAGACCACCGACGCTGAGCGCGCAGCCCAAAAGCGGGCGACGGAACTCCGGGCCCGGCGCGACGCCTTGGCGCATATGCAGGCCAAGGTGCAGCAGAACGGCAAGCTGGGGGACTGGCTGCAGCGCCACCGACTGAGCGAGGCCGCGCCGCTGTGGCGCTCCCTGCAGGTGGAGCCGGGCTGGGAAACGGCGGTGGAGGCGGTGCTGCGGGAGCGCTTCAGCGCCACGCTGGTCGAAAGCGCCGAGTCTGTCCCCGCGTTGCTGAACGACGCCGCGCCAGCTTCGGTGGCCGTTGGCGTGGCGGGCGTTTCCGCCGCTGCCGCGGCGCGGCCGGAACGCGGCGAAGCGCTGGCGGGGAAGGTGCGCTGCACCGACGATCGCTGGCAAGGCGCTCTGGCGGACTGGCTGTGCGGCATCTACGTCGCCGAAGACCTGGGTGCGCTGCTGCCCCGGCGCGGCGTCGTTCAGCAACGCGGGGACAGACTCGGC
>JBAWHH010000044.1:0-1635 GCA_049593715.1 Rhodocyclaceae bacterium | reverse complement strand
GACGGGAAGGGGGCAGTGCCCCTGCCTTGTTCGCGGAACCGGTCCCGTGCTGGCGTCGCCAACGCAGGGTCGTGATGAGCCCCGCCGGTCCGATGACGAGCCCCCCTCCCATCAGTTGCTGAACGTGGCGCAGGGGCCGATGGTTGCTCCCCGGATCGCCGGGTCGCCGACGAAGCCGATGCATGTCGGGGCGGCTTTGGCAGCGAAGCGCATCAGAAGGGGGGTCCTAACGCCTGCCAAGATTGGGCAATACGGCCGAGCCCGGATCGATGGCGGTTTGCGGTCAGTGACCAGCCGCTCCAAACATCGCGAGCAGCGTCAGATCCTCCGTGATGTCGAAAAAAGAGTGCTCCGCCGTGGCTTTGATGTAGAGGATGCAGCCCGGCCCCACCTCCTGCTCGTGGCCCTGTATCTGCACTTTGGCCTTGCCTTCCACCACCACGTAGACCTCATCTTCGAGATGGGGGGCCTGCATGTCTTTGGCGCCGACGGGAAGCCGGTAGACCGCACACGATAACTGGGGGCTTCTCACGAACTCGAAAAAGCTGGGTTCGGTTCCGGCCACCTTGGCAGTCAGCTCACTTATCCTGAATACGTTCCACATGATGGGTGTCCCAATAGACCAAATAAATGCCTTGGCGCCGCAGTACGTCCCGCAGCGAGGAGATACGAAAGGCGCTATGAGAACAGAAATCTGAAAGGTAAGGGGGCGCAGCGTAGGCTGGTTTCGCTCGGGCGCGAAGGGCTGGTTGCCGATGCGGGTGAGGCCGGCTTTGGCGGCGAGAGCCATCACCTGGGCGAGTTTCTCGTCGTGTGCGTGGCGTTCGGCGCGGATGTGCAGTTCGGGCTGCGGCTGCTTGGCCGCCTCGGCGCCGAAGCGCGGCGGCATGGGCTTGCGCCCCGGTCGCCCGCTTGTCCGATCCTCAGTCCGCTTCTGTCGTCACGCCATTGGTCACGCCAGCGCCCTTCGCCTGCAGGTCGGCGTGGTAACTGGAGCGCACCAGCGGGGCACAGGCGGCATGGGCGAAGCCCATTTCTTTGGCGGCTTCTTCAAAGTGCTGGAAAACGTTTGGTGTCACGTAGCGCGACACGGGCAGGTGGCCGCGGGAGGGCTGGAGGTATTGGCCGATGGTGAGCATGTCCACGCCGTGGGCGCGCAGGTCGCGCATCACGGCGAGGATCTCGTCGTCGGTTTCGCCCAGGCCGACCATCAGGCCGGATTTGGTGGGAACGCCGGGGTGGCGGGCCTTGAATTCCCGCAGCAGCCGCAGGGAATGGACGTAGTCCGCGCCTGGCCGCACCGCCGGGTAGAGCCTGGGAACGGTCTCCAGGTTGTGGTTGAACACATCGGGCAACTGGGGCGCCAGGGCGTCGATGGCGATTTCCAGCCGGCCGCGGAAATCGGGGACGAGGATCTCGATGCGGATATCCGGCGCTGCGGCCCGCACGGCGGCGATGCACTGGGTGAAGTGCCCCGCGCCGCCGTCCCGCAGGTCGTCCCGGTCCACGCTGGTGATGACGACGTAACGCAGTTTCAGCGTGGCGACGGTGGCGGCAAGGTGGGCGGGCTCGGCTGGGTCGGGGGGCAGCGGTTTGCCGTGGGCCACGTCGCAAAACGGGCAGCGACGCGTGCAC
>JBAWHH010000043.1:0-2319 GCA_049593715.1 Rhodocyclaceae bacterium | reverse complement strand
CAACTTCTGCGCGATGGCGGCAACAGACAGCTTGCGCTCTCGGTACAGCGTCTCGGCGGCCAGCGCCGTTGCCTCGGCCTGCGGCGACAGACCCTTGGGGCGTCCACCGACACGGCCGCGTGCCCTTGCGGCCGACAGTCCGGCCTGGGTGCGTTCGCGGATCACCTCGCGCTCGAATTCCGCTAACGATGCGAACAGGTTGAACACGAGACGCCCTTGCGCGCTGGTAGTGTCGATCGGGTCATTCAGGCTGAGAAGGCCAACTTTACGCTCGATCAGGCGGCCCACCAGTTCGACCAGGTGTTTGAGCGAACGGCCCATGCGGTCGAGCTTCCAGATTACCAGCAAGTCGCCTGCCCGCAGCTGCTCCAACAGTTCATCGAGTGCGGGGCGCGCAGTCTTTGCGCCGCTTGCCACGTCCTGGTAGATGCGCTCGCACCCGGCCGCCTTCAGGGCGTCCAACTGCAAGTCCAGGTTCTGGTCGCGCGTGGAGACACGCGCGTAGCCGATCCTCATCCTAAAATTTCGCTTTACCCATCAGATTTAACAAAGGGCGAACTGTGTTTGTGCGAACCAGTATTCTATACTTCTTGTTGGCCAGTCGACGAAGCATGTCTGTCCCCCACTAAAGTCTTGAAAAACGATCGTTTTATTGGACGGCCTTGCCGCGCATTTTTGTCAGGCGTATAAACACCTATGTGTCTAAACATTGTGTGATGCCATGAACTCAGTTCGATGGAATATTGCCGTGTCGCCGGAGACGGACCAATCCGTGCGCATGTTTCTTGCCGCACAGGGCGGGGGCCGCAAGGGAGACTTGTCGCGCTTCATCGAGGAAGCGGTTCGCGCCTACCTCTTCGAGCAGGCCGCCGCCCAAGCCAAGGCCGCCGCCGCCGACATGAGCGAGACCGAATTGGCGGATCTCATCGACGAGGCGGTGCAATGGGCGCGTGAGCAATAGTGCGCGTTATCCTGGATACCAACGTGCTGCTCGCCGCACTGATTTCCCCCTACGCCCCGCCGGACACGATCTATCGCGCCTGGCGCGCGGGCCGGTTCGATCTCGTGACATCAACGGTGCAGCTTGGGGAACTGCTACGCGTGAGCCGTTACCCGAGACTCAAAACCATCTTGCCTGCGCATCGGGTTGGAACGTTGGTGAATTACATGCGCCGCGCCATCGTGCTGGACGCCCTGCCGGCTCTTCCCGCCAACGTGGAAGCGGACGACCCCAACGATACCTTTTTGCTCGCGATGGCCCTGTACGGCGAGGCGGACTACCTGGTCACCGGCGACCGCCGTGCTGGACTGTTGAAACGGGGCCGCATCGGCCGCGCGCGCGTGGTCACGCCATCTATATTCTGCACCGAAGCCATGTGAGCAAGCCATGCCGGTCAGTTTCCTCACCCAGGAACAGCGTGAGCGATTCGGCCGGTACCAAGGCGCACCAACTTCAGAAGACCTCGCCCGATACTTTCACCTCGACGATACCGACCTCGCCAGGATCGCCGAAAAACGCGGCGACCACAACCGGCTTGGTTTCGCCGTCCAGCTTGGCACAGTGCGCTACCTGGGCACCTTCTTAGACGCAGGCACGACGGTGCCGCCTTCGGTTATCCGCTCGGTGGCTTCGCAACTAGGCATCGACGCCGCAATCGGGATCGATGCCTATAGCGGCGGCAGGTGGCGTCTGCGGCATGCCGCGGAGATTCGTGTCGCCTACGGTTACGTCGAGATTGCCGACCCGCGCGTCGGTTTTCGGCTGACACGCTGGCTGTACGCGCTCTGCTGGACCGGCACCGACCGGCCGGGCTTGCTGTTCGAACGTGCGACGGCCTGGCTGGTCACGCACAAGGTGCTGCTGCCCAGCTACAGCACACTGGAGCGCTACATTGCTACGCTTCGCGGTCGGGTCGAGGAACGGGTGTGGCGTTCGCTGGCCAAATGCATCGACACCGAACAGGCCCAGCGGCTGGAACGCTTGCTGACAGTGCCGAGCGGCAGTCGAAACTCGCTGCTTGACCAGTTGCGCTGCGGGCCGGTGATGGTGAGTTCCGTGTCGTTGGTTCACGCGCTGCTTCGCCTGCGCGAGGTCCGCGATCTGGGTGTCAGGCTGCCCGCGACGGTGCGCGTACCGGATTCGCGCGTCACCGCGCTGGCGCGCTACGCCGGTAGCGCCAAAGCGCGCGCCATTCAGCGCATGCCCGATTTGTGTCCGCGCCGGTTCAAAACTGACCAGGTGTACCGGTTGAAATCTGGCCAGGGGCGATAGCGGCATGTCATTGCCGCAGTTGTGGATAAGTGTATCGGGTTCGTTCC
>JBAWHH010000042.1:0-3604 GCA_049593715.1 Rhodocyclaceae bacterium | reverse complement strand
CGCTGAGTCCGCCGCCCGAGGGGAACAGGCGTTCCGGCAGAGGCTGATCGATTCGGTTGCCGGGCTGTTTTTTGCCATCGACGAGAAGGGGCGCCTGCTGTTGTGGAACAGGCGTTTCGAAGAACTCACGCGCCACGGCCGGGAGCAGATACTGCAAGGCAACGCGCTCGACTATTTCGCCGGTCAGGATCGCCGGATTATCGCAGAAGGGGTGAAGCAGGCTTTCGCCGCCGGGGAAGCGAGCGTCGAGGCGGATCTCGTCACCGAGAACGGGCAGCGCACGCCCTATCTATTCACCGCCCGGCGCATCAAACTCGACGGCCGGCCGATCATCGTCGGCACCGGCGTCGATATCACGGAAAAGGTCCGAAGCGCAGCCCAACTGGAAGAATATCGCCTTCACCTGGAGGAGCAGGTCGCCACCCGCACCGCCGAACTCGCCACGGCGAAGGCCGCCGCGGAGGCCGCGAATCAGGCCAAAAGCTCGTTCCTGGCCAACATGAGCCACGAAATCCGCACGCCGATGAACGCCATCATCGGCTTTGCCCACTTGATGAAACGCGACCCCCTCACCCCGCGTCAGGTGGAGTATCTGGACAAGATGTCCGGCGCATCGCACCACCTGTTGCAGATCATCAACGACATCCTTGATCTGTCGAAGATCGAAGCGAGCAAGATCGCGCTGGAGATGCGGGACTTCGAGCCGGCGCGGGTCATCGACCACGTCTGCGCCATCGTGTCGGAGAAAGTGGCCGCGCAGCAGTTGAACCTGCGGGTGGATCTCGACCATGTGCCCCTCGTGGTGTGCGGCGACGGCATGCGTCTCGGGCAGATACTGCTGAACCTGGTCAGCAACGCCGTCAAATTTACCCAGAAGGGCGGCATCGCCATCGTCGCCCGGGTCGTCGGTGGCAAGGGCAGGATGGTTACCTTGCGCTTCGAAGTCCGGGACACCGGGATCGGCATGACTGCGGAACAGACTGAACGCCTGTTCCAGGCGTTCGAACAGGCCGATGGTTCCACTACCCGCCGTTTCGGCGGCACCGGACTCGGCCTGGCCATCAGCAAACGCCTGAGCGAGCTGATGAACGGACAAATCGGCGTCGAAAGCGAAATTGGCCGCGGAAGTGTCTTCTGGGTGGAAATTCCCTTCGAGCTTAGCGACAGGCCACCACAGGCTGCAGCAAAACTGGCTTCGCTGAAAGGCATGCGGGCGCTGGTCATCGACGATCTCGAAGACGCCCGCGAAGCGCTCACGCACATGCTCGCCGAACTGGGCGTGCGCGCCGACTCGGTCGCCAGCGGCGAAGCCGGTCTGGAAGCAGCGCAGATTGCCGATCAGGCGGGCGCCCCATACTCCCTGGTCACCATGGACTGGCGGCTTCCCGGCATCAGCGGGCTGGAAACCGCAAGCCGGCTCCATGGACTTCCGCTGGCCCATCGACCGGGTTTTCTGATGGTCACGGCCTATGCGGACCAACTGCCCCGGGACGAGGCAGAACAGGCGGGCGTCACCAAAGTGCTGACCAAGCCGGTCACGCCGTCGGTCTTGTATGACGCGCTGGCGGAAGCCGTCATCCGGGGCGGCACAGCGGCGCCCGGGGAACCAACAATGCCCGGGGCGCTGGAAGCGGCGCTGGACCAGCGTCGCGGCAACCACGTCCTGCTGGTCGAGGACAGTCCCATCAATCAGGAGGTTGCCGGCCAACTGCTGGAAGCGGCGGGCCTGCGGGTCAGCGTCGCGGGCAACGGCCAGATCGCCGTCGAAATGGCGCGTACCACCTCCTATGACCTGATCCTCATGGACGTGCAGATGCCAGTGATGGACGGCCTGCAAGCGGCAGCGGCAATACGCCGGCTGCCCGGTCGAGAAACCACCCCCATCCTGGCCATGACGGCCAACGCGTTCGGCGAAGATCGCGACAAGTGCCTGGCGGCGGGCATGAACGGCCACCTCGCCAAACCCGTTGAGCCAGACAATCTTTACGGAACTTTGGTCAAGTGGCTTCCGGTCCGCGACGTTGCCGGGCCGGCAATGCGTCATGACGCCGTTGCCCCGGCACGCCGGGATCCGCCTTCGGCGAGCCGGCTGCAGCGTCGCCTGGAGGGCATTCCCGGATTGGCAGTAGCGAGCGGCCTGCGTACCGTGCGCGGCGACCTGTCCCGCTACGAGCGCCTCCTGCAGCAATTGGTGGACCGGCATGGGTCCGACGGCGAGCTTCTGGTCCGGCAGGTATCCGCGGGCGATCATGAGGCGGTTCGCCATACCGCCCATGCCTTGAGAGGTGTTGCGGGCACCTTGGGTGCCCAGGCCCTCCAACAGTGCGCCCAGGCGTTGGAAAAAGCGGCAAGCCAGAGCGAAGGAAACGGCCAATTGCGCCACCTGACTGCGGCGGTGGAAAAGGAACTGTCCAGCCTCGTCGCCACATTGCGCAACACATTGCCCAGCGCCGCGGATGCCGAGCCATCTGCCGCCGTCGGGGCCGAAGAACTGGGCGAAATCCTGGATCGGCTGGAATTGCTGCTCGAAGCGGACGACACTTCAGCCGGCGATCTGTTCGCGCGGTCGGCCTCCCGGCTGGTTGCTGCCCTCGGGGACCCGGCCAGAACGATGGGCAAGCAGATTCAGGATTTCGATTTTTCCGATGCCCTCGCCACATTGCATCAGGCGCGGGCGGCGCAACAGACCGGAAAGGGGTATTGAAAATGAAATTCATGGTTTGGAGCGACAGTCTTCTCACCGGCCTGGAAACGGTGGATCGCCAGCATCGCGGCCTGGTGGACCTCGTCAACGAAGTCGCGCCGCTGCTGGCCGCCTCGGGCGCTGAGCGGCTGCTGAATTTCGCGCCCTTGCGCGACAAGCTGATGGCGTATGCCGCAAGCCATTTCAAGACCGAAGAAGATTTGATGGCCCACTACCGCGTGGACTCGCGCGTGCTCGACCACCATCGCCAGTCCCACGCCGCGTTCGTCGAGCGGGTCAAGGAACTCGCGGACCAGTTTGCCAACGGCCGGGGCGTCACCGGTAGCGAACTGCTGTCGTTCCTCGCCGGCTGGCTGATGTTCCATATTCTAGGGGAAGATCAGACCATGGCACGGCAAATCCGCGCCATCGATTCGGGCTTGAGTGCGGAGCGGGCGTATGCCGAGGCCGGCGGCTACCGGGTTTCCCCCTCGGACGCCGCACTGACGCAAACGCTGGTGGACTTGTACTCCGAAGTCATCCAATGCCGCGGCCGGTTTTCCGACCACGAAGGCGCCGCCCACGAGGCGCGCCCGGCAGATGGCGTATCCGCCGACGAGGCCGCTGCGGCGTCGGCCGGCAAGCCGGGACGCAAACCCCGCCGAAAAGTCTCGCCATGAGCAACGCCACCGACTTGCAGTCCATGGCGTATGGCAGCGCCACGATCCTGATCGTGGACGACCAGCCGGAAAACCTGAGCGTGCTGTCGGCCCTGCTACAGCCGGCCTACCGGGTGCGGGCAGCGCGCTCCGGCGAGCAGGCGCTGCGTGTCGCCCGCACACCGCCCCGGCCCGACCTGATCCTGCTCGACATCATGATGCCGGGGATGGACGGATATGAAGTCCTGGCGCGCCTGAGGGC
>JBAWHH010000041.1:0-13938 GCA_049593715.1 Rhodocyclaceae bacterium | reverse complement strand
GATCGGCTACTGTCGGTACGGATGTCATGCCAGCGAAGTGGATTATGCCAGACGACGCCACGCCCGGATCGGCTGCCGCAGGTAAGGCGGTCGGCGCCTGAGCGGTAATCGCAGCTACGGATCGTCTAGCGCCTGCCCTTCACCAAGGTTTAGTCGCGCCCCGTCAAGTTGGACCGGGCACGCTTCGAACTATCCTTGCCATCCAGGTTCGTCCGTGGCTTGAGTGGTAACTACGGACGGCAACAGGCGATTGCTCGTTTTGCGATGGGCATATAGAGCAGCGTGCTGCGCAAATCTGTCAGCTCCGGCAGGCAAAATCACTCAGCGGATGCAACCCTTGGCCAATGAGTAAGGAAAAGGGATATTCTCTGCAATCACCCTGTCTATCCTGCTGACAGCAGTGAAAGGGCCCGTTCATGTTCATTCCGCAGTCTGGTTCTTCCGCCGCGACCGCACCGCGGCTGCTGGAAGGGCCGCGCGCTGTGGTGGCGACGGTGCATGTGCCTGCGATCCGCGACGTGGACACGGAGGACGCGCGGCAGCCCATCAGCGCAGACCGCGCGCAGGCTTCCGGGCCCCACGGAGTAGTTCCCCCAGCGAGCGAAGGCGTCCTGATCGACCAGAATTCGGCGGACCGGGTAGAGGCGGCGAACTACGCCTGCCTGACCGACGCGCAGGGACGGTTTTACCTCATCGATGCTGGCGCCAACGAAACACGCAGCGGCACATCTACATCAACCGCCCACGACGAAACAAAGTTTTCCCTTGCCGACACTTACGCCGAGCGGGCGCTGCGCAGTTACGCCATGGCTTCCGCGGATTTTTTTGCCATGCCATCCCGCTTGAGTCTGTACATCTGAGAGAAATGGCCGCGGAACGTGTGCGGGGGTTCGCGTCGCACTAGACCCGCGCCGCCCATCCCGCCGTCGGACACTCCTGCAGCCGATATCAGGCCAGCCAGCGTTTGCGGCGACGGTAGTGCTTCACCTCGCGGAAGCTCTTGCGTCGTTCCCCGGACAGCCCAAGGTAAAACTCCTTGACGTCTTCGTTGTTGGCGAGTTCCAAAGCGCTGCCTTCCATCACCACGCGGCCGTTTTCCAGGATGTAACCAAAATCGGCAAAACGTAGCGCGACCGTGGTGTTCTGCTCCGCCAGCAGAAAACTGACCTTCTCGCGCTGGTTGAGACCTCGCACGATCTCGAAAATTTCTTCGACGATCTGCGGCGCCAGGCCCATGGAGGGCTCGTCCAGCAGGATCATCGCGGGCCGGGCCATGAGGGCGCGGCCGATGGCCGTCATCTGCTGTTCGCCGCCCGAGGTGTAGCCGGATAGGGAACTGCGCCGCTCCTTCAGGCGCGGGAAATACTGGTAGACCCGTTCCAGGTCCTGACGAATCTGTGCGCCGGAAGCGTTGCGGGTATAGGCCCCGGTCAGCAGGTTTTCTTCCACCGTCAGGTGCTGGAAACAATGGCGCCCTTCCATGACCTGGATGACGCCACGCTTGACCAGTTCCGCCGGCGTGAGCCGGTCGACGCGCTGGCCCTCGAATTCGATGCTGCCTTTGGTGACCTCGCCGCGCTCCGCCCGCAGCAGATTGGAGATGGCCTTGAGCGTGGTGGTTTTGCCCGCACCGTTGGCGCCGAGCAACGCGACGATTTTGCCCACCTCCACCTGGAGCGTTACCCCCTTGAGCACCAGGATCACATGATCGTAAATGACCTCGACGTTGTTGACGGTCAACTGTTGGCGAGAGCTAGGGGCGTTAAGGGCGATCATTGGGGCGGCAGGCTCGGCAAACAAAATGAAGGTCGTCGGCAGGATGGGTCGCCGGGACGGACCGGACTGCGCGCCGACGCCGCGTCCCGGACCGCCCCTGGCAACAGATCCCTCCTACCGGCGCATCAGGGTTCCTTGGCGCAATCGCGCAGCTTGATGCCTTTCTCCTTAGCGTACTTGGCGGCGGATTCTTCCACCTTGGGCCGGACCAGACTCTTGTCGGCATCGACCCAGTCGGTGAGTACCTTCCACTGCTTGCCGTCCCACTGCTGGAATTTCACCTTGCCGCTGCCTTCGTGGTCCTGGCAGCTCACCTTCAGGCTGGGCATGAACCCCGTCGCCCCCAGATCGGCGAGCCGCTTCTCGTCGATGTTCAGATTCTCCAGGCCCCACCGCACCTGTTCCCCGGCAAGCGGCTTGTTGCCGAATTTTTCCTGCGCCCGGCGGATAGCCTCAACGGTGATGATGCCGTAGACGACCCCGCGGTTGTAATAGACGCTGCCGACGCGGGACTTGTCCTCCATGTTGCCTTTGCCCTTGGCGTACACCGCCTTCTGGATGGCCTGGATGACCGGGTAATCGGTGCCCGCGACGTTGAACCCCGCGGCGGTGAAACCTTTGGCCGCCTCGCCGGCGGGAACGGTGTCTTCCTCGGCGCCGGACCACAACACGCCCAACATCTTCTCCCGCGGGAAGCCCGTCCTCTGCGCCTGTTTGAGGGCAGTCGGATTCATCACCCCCCAGCCCCACAGGATCACCCAGTCGGGTCGGAACTGGCGAATCTGCAGCCACTGGGACTGCTGCTCGTTGCCGGGAGGAGACACGGGAACGCGGTAAATCGCGAAGCCGTATTTCTTCGCCTGATCCTCGAGGATGGAGATGCCTTCCTTGCCGTAGGCCGAATCGTGGTAGAGATAAACGATCTTCTTGCCCTTGAGCTTGTCCATCCCGCCTTCCTTCTGGCCGATGTATTTCACCATCGCCGTGCTCTGTGACCAGTAGGTGGACAGAAGGGGAAAAACGTAAGGGAAGACGCGCCCGTCGGCAGAATCGGTCCGACCATGGCCTACCGTCACCAGAGGTATCTTGTCGGCCGCCACTTTCTCGATCAGTGAATAGGCAATACCGGTGGACAGGATCATGACCATCGAGGCGCCCGTCGGGCCTTTGCCTTTGAGGCGCTCGTAACATTCCACGCCCCGGGCGTTGTTGTATTCCGTTTCGCACTCCTCCCAGGTCAGCTTGATGCCGTTCACGCCGCCGTCGCGCTCATTCACCAACTGCATGTAATCGATGTAGCCGCCGAACACGCCCGATCCGTTCGGGGCGTAAGGACCGACGCGAAAACTCAATAGCGGCACGAACTGCTCGCCGGCCGCCATGGCGGCGGAAAACCCCAGCAGCCCGGCAATCGCCACGCCCCCCAGCACCGCCCTTATAGTTTTCATGTGTTGTGTCTGCTCACGATGCACTTCTCCTCAAAAACCTGCTGTCCGGCTGCGTTGCTCCCTCCGAAAACCACATCAGTGGGGGAAAGGCCACAACCTCAGCTTTTCCTTCCCGATCTGCCACAGGCGTGCCAGGCCATGGGGCTCGACGATCAGGAAAAAAATGATTAGCGCCCCGAAGATGATTAGTCGCAGACTCGACGTCAGGCTCTGGGGCAGGACGCCGCCCAGCAGGGTCTGCAGAAGGTTGTCGAGCAGGATCGGCAGCAGCACGATGAAGGCGGCGCCGAGGAAGGAACCGAGGATCGTGCCCATGCCGCCGATGATGATCATAAACAGGATGAGGAACGACATGTCCAGGTTGAAGCCTTCGGGCTCCACCGTTCCGAGGAACGTGTAGGCGTAGAGCGCCCCGGCCACGCCGCAATAGAACGAACTGACGGCGAACGCCAGCAGCTTGGTGGGTGTCGGGCGGATGCCGATGACTTCGGCGGCGACGTCCATATCCCGCACCGCCATCCAGGCGCGGCCGATGGCGCCACGGGCCAGGTTCTTCGCCGCCAGCGCCATGAGGACCACGATCGACAAAGTCAGCAGGTACTTCGACACCGGGGTGTCGAACGCGTAACCGAGGATCTCGACCGGCTGGGCGGTGATGACGCCCGACGAGGAATGGTTGGAGAACCAGCCGAACTTGGTCAGCGCCCAGATGATGAAAAACTGCGCTGCCAGGGTCGCCACCGCGAGATAGAAGCCCTTGATGCGCAGGCTGGGCAGACCGAACAGCACGCCGAGCACAGCGGCACAAAGTCCGCCCAATCCGAAAGCGAGCAGGATGGGCATGCCTTCCATCCGCAGCATGAAGTTGTAGGTGGCGAAAGCCCCCACCGCCATGAAGGCCGCGGTGCCCAGCGACAACTGTCCGGCGTAGCCGGTGAGGATGTTGAGGCCGATGGCGGCCAGGGAGAAGATCAGTACCGGTATCAGGATCGAATTGAGCCAGTACGCGTCGGCCATGAGCGGCACGCCGACGAAGAACAAGGCCAGGATCAGTGCCAGGGCAATGCGGTCCTGCCGGATCGGAAAAATCTGCTGGTCTTCCCGATAGGAAGCCTTGAACTGGCCCGCTTCGCGGTAAAACATTCAGGGGATCCTCCGGGAGGCAAGCGTGGCGATTCCCGCGGGAAAGCGCGGAAGGAGGACGGAAACCGGGCCGCGGCGCAGCCAGCGGCGGAATGCGCGAAGTCTCACCCTAGACGCGATCAATGCGTTTCTCCCCGAACAGCCCTTCCGGCCGCACCAGCAGGAACAACAGCGCCAGCATGTAGGGGAACCAGGATTCGATGCCGCCGCCGACGTACGGCCCGAGATAAACCTCGGCCAGCTTTTCCGTCGAGCCGATGATCAGCCCGCCAACGATGGCCCCCGGCACCGACGTGAAGCCGCCGAGGATCAGCACCGGCAAGGCCTTGAGGGCGGTGTAGGTCAGGGCAAACTGCACGCCGTTGCGCGCCCCCCACATGAGGCCGGCCACCAGGGCGACCAGTCCCGCCACGCCCCAGACGATGCGCCAGATGTGCTGCAGCGAAATGCCGACGGCCAGCGCCGCCTGATGGTCGTCGGCCACCGCGCGCAGGGCGCGGCCGATGCGGGTGCGCTGAAAAAACACCGCCAGCACCGACACCAGCACGGCTGCCACCGCCGCCGCGAACAGGTCGAAACGGCTGACGAACACGCCCGTGGCATCCGCCAGCCAGGCGATGGGCTGGTCTTCGATGCCCAGATCCAGGCCGCGCACGTTGGCCCCCCAAATGCCCTGGGCCAAGCCCTCGATGAGGAACGAAAGTCCGATGGTCGCCATGAAAAGGGTGATCTGGGACTGATTCACCAGCGGTCGCAGCACAAAACGCTCGGTCAAGATACTGAGCAGGACCATGGTCGCCAGCGCCAGCAGCAGCGCAATCCAGAACACGGCGGAGGAGCCCGGATGCAGGCCCAGCGGACCGGGCAGTACTTCCTGGAAGCCGACGAAAGTGAGGGCGGCGAAAAAGACCATGGCGCCCTGGGCAAAGTTGAACACGCCGGAGGCCTTGTAAATGAGCACGAAGCCCAGGGCCACCAGAGAGTACATGACCCCGGACAGAAGACCGCCGACGAGGACTTCCAGGAAGAACTGCATTACGCGACCTTCCTCCGATCACTGGCGGCGAATACCGCGCGCTGCTTAGCCGGCCGGTCCATAGTTGTTCAGTGCTCCGTTCCCAGGTAGGCGGCGATGACCTCCGGATTCCTCTTCACGTCTGCCGGCGACCCGTCGGCAATCTTTCGGCCATAGTCGAGCACCACCACCCGGTCGGAAATGTCCATCACCACGCCCATGTCGTGTTCGATGAGCACGATTGTGGTGCCCATGTGGTCGTTCACGTCCAGCACGAAGCGGCACATATCCTGTTTCTCTTCAACGTTCATGCCCGCCATGGGCTCGTCCAGCAGCAGCAGGGACGGCTCCATCGCTAGGGCGCGGCCCAGTTCGACGCGCTTCTGCAGGCCATAGGGCAGCCGCCCCACCGGGGTCTTGCGGATGTGCTGAACCTCGAGAAAGTCGATGATCTCTTCCACCTTGCGCCGGTGTTCGAGTTCTTCCCGCGGCGCGCGGCCGAAATACAAGGCCTGTTCGATGAACGTCGCTTTCATTTTCAGGTTGCGGCCGGCCATCAGGTTGTCCAGCACCGTCATGCCTTTGAACAAGGCAATGTTCTGGAACGTCCGGCCGATGCCCTGGGCCGCGGCGGCGTGGGTATCCATGTCCCGCCGGTGCTCGCCATGGAACACGATTTCCCCTTGCTGCGGGTGATATACGCCATTGATGACGTTGAGCATGGAACTCTTGCCCGCGCCGTTTGGCCCGATGATGGCGCGGATTTCACGCTCCCGCACGTCGAAGGAGATGTCGCTCAGCGCCTTGACGCCGCCGAACGCCAGGGAAATGTTGCGCAGATCGAGAATGACCTCGCCGATAGCGCGTGCGCTCATGCTGCCTGGGGCACGGGGACCAGCGTCCGCGCTTCGCGAATGGCCACGTCCGCTGCAACCTTGCCGGTACGGCCATCCTCGAACTTGACCTGGGTCTCGATGAACTGGGAGGTCCGGCCCGAGTAAAGCGCCTCCACCAGCACGGCGTACTTTTCGGCGACGAAACCGCGCCGCACCTTGCGGGTGCGGGTCAGTTCGTCGTCGTCCGGATCCAGTTCCTTATGGAGAATCAGGAAACGATGCACCTGGGAGTCGGCCAGCAGGGCATCGCGGGCCAGTTCCACATTGACCTTCTCCACGCATTCGAGTATCAGATCGAGCACCTGCGGGTTAGTCGCGAGGTCGCCGTAGCCACTGTAGGGGATGCCGTGCCGTTCCGCCCAGTTGCCCACCGAGCCGATGTCAATGTTGATGAAGGCACACACCTCGTCGCGGCCGTGGCCGAACGCCACCGCCTCTTTGATGTGGGGGAAGAACTTGAGCTTGTTCTCGATGTAGTTGGGGGCAAACATCGCGCCATTGGCAAGGTGCCCCACGTCTTTGGCGCGGTCGATGATTTTGAGCTGGCCGTCCTCGTCGAAGAATCCGGCGTCGCCGGTGCGGAAGTAGCCTTCCACATCCAGCGACTCGGCCGTCGCATCGGGCCGTTTGTAGTAATCCTTGAACAACATCGGGCCTTTGACCAGCACTTCGCCATTGGCCGCGATCTTCACCTCCACGCCCGGCGCCGGCTTGCCTACGGAATCGAACCTGATCTGCCGGTCCGGCTGCAGGCACACATAGGCGCACGTTTCCGTGGAACCGTAGAGCTGCTTCAGGTTGACGCCGATGGAGCGGTAGAAGCGAAACAGGTCCGGACTGATCGCGGGGCCGGCGGTATAGGCGACGCGGATGCGGCTCATGCCCAGCACGTTGCGCAACGGAGCGTAGATGAGCAGATTCCCAATTCCGAACAACAGCCGGTCGAGGAAGGCAACTTCGCTTCGGCGGTCAAGAATCTCGGCGCCGCAGCGACGCGCCACCCCCATGAAGAAACGGAACAGCCCGCGCTTGAGGGCGCCAGCGTCTTCCATGCGGACCATCACCTGGGTGAGCTGGTTCTCGAACACCTGCGGCGGCGCGAAATAATAGGTGGGGCCGATTTCCCGCAGGTCAGTCATCACCGTGTCGCCGGATTCCGGGCAATTGATGGTGAAGCCGGCGACCATCGCCTGGGCGTAGGAAAACAAGTGGTCGCCCACCCACGCCATGGGCAGGTAGGAGAGGACTTCATCCTCGGGACGCAGATCGTCGAAAGCCATCCCGCCCCGAGCCGACTCGATGAACGCGCGATGGGTATGGCGCACACCTTTGGGCTTACCCGTCGCGCCCGAGGTGTAGAGCATGATCCCGACGTCGTCGGGACCGCCTTTGGCAATCTCCGTATCCAGGAAATCAGGGCGGCTCTGGTTGAGGGCACGTCCCCTGGCCTGAACCGCGTCCAGGCTCAGCAGGAACGGCTCGTCGTAGCGGCGCAGACCACGGGTGTCGTCGAACAGGATGAATTCGAGACGCGGACAAATGGACCTGATTTCCAGGAGCTTGTCCACCTGCTCCTGGTCCTCGACCACGGCGAAACGGATTTCCGCGTCGTTGAGGGCGAACTCCATCTCCTGGGCCACGGCGTCCTGGTACAGCGGAACCGGGATGCCCCCCAAGCACTGGGCGGCACACATGGACCAGTACAGCCGCGGGCGGTTGTCACCGATGATTGCCAGGTTTTCGCCACGCCGGAAACCCAGTTCGGCGAGGCCACCGGCAATCGCGGCGACTTCGTCGGCGACCTGGCTCCAGGTCCAGGTCTGCCAGATCCCTAGATCCTTTTCCCGCATTGCCGCCCGATCGCCTCGCACGAGCGCGTGGTGCCGCAGTAACCGGGGAAAAGTGTCTTGAGCCTCTTGCCGGGCTTCGGACATGGCGGGCCTCCTCCAGTCGTGACTTATTGATGTTGTCCGCTGCGCTTGCCTGTCGGAGCGGATGTACCGCCCCGTCTGTCTTCTGCCGATTCTAGCCGACCGGCTGCATCAAATTGCGCAGCATTGGCGGCCCGTTCCGAAAAAATCCCCCACCCTCTCCTTTGGTGAATCTCCCCCGCATCTTCATTTTTACCGGCCGTCTACGCGGCTCGGGCTGGTCTCCTCGACCTACATGTTTCGCCGATACTGCCCCCCCACTTCATAAAGCGCGGCGGTGATCTGCCCCAGCGAACAATGGCGCACGGCACCAACCAGCACTTCGAACACGTTGCGGTTGTCGATCACCGCCTGGCGCAACTGATCCAACCACATCGGGGCAGTCTGGCGGTTGCGCTCCTGAAACACCCGAAGCCTGGTCAGTTGCGACTGCTTCTCCTCTTCCGTCGAGCGAGCGAGTTCGACGTGCGGAGGCACGGAATCCGCGTGGGGATTGCGGAAGGTATTGACCCCAACGATGGGGTACGATCCATCGTGTTTCTTGGTCTCGTAAAACAGCGACTCTTCCTGGATCTTGCCCCGCTGGTAGCCCGTCTCCATGGCTCCCAGCACGCCGCCCCGTGAGCTGATGGCGTCGAACTCCTTGAGAACCGCCTCTTCGACGAGGTCGGTCAACTCGTCGATGATGAAGCTGCCCTGGCTGGGGTTCTCGTTCTTCGCCAAACCCCATTCGCGGTTGATGACGAGCTGAATCGCCATGGCACGCCGGACCGACTCTTCCGTGGGCGTGGTGATCGCTTCATCGTAGGCGTTGGTGTGCAGGCTGTTGCAGTTGTCGTAGACGGCGATCAGCGCCTGCAGCGTGGTGCGGATGTCGTTGAACGCCATTTCCTGGGCGTGCAGACTGCGGCCCGAGGTCTGGATGTGGTACTTGAGTTTCTGGCTGCGCTCGTTGGCGCCGTAGCGGTGTTTCATTGCCACCGCCCAAATGCGCCGCGCCACGCGACCCATCACCGAGTATTCGGCGTCCATGCCGTTGCTGAAGAAGAAGCTCAGGTTGGGCGCGAAGTCGTCGATGTGCATGCCCCGCGCCAGATAGCTCTCGACATAGGTGAAGCCGTTGGCCAGAGTGAAGGCCAGTTGGCTGATGGGGTTCGCCCCGGCCTCGGCGATGTGATAGCCGGAGATGGACACCGAGTAGAAATTGCGCACGCTGTGGTGGACGAAATACTCCTGGATGTCCCCCATCATCTTGAGCGCGAACTCGGTGGAGAAGATGCAGGTGTTCTGGCCCTGGTCTTCCTTGAGGATGTCCGCCTGCACCGTGCCGCGCAGGGTGGCCAGCACCCACTCGCGGATCTTCTCCGATTCGTCTTCCGTCGGCGGGCGGCTGTTGTCGGCCGCGAACTTTTCGATCTGCTGGTCGATGGCGGCGTTGAAGTACATCGCCAGGATGATCGGCGCCGGCCCATTGATGGTCATCGACACGGATGTGTTCGGGGCGCACAGTTCGAAGCCTGAATACAGCACTTTCAGGTCGTCCAGCGTGGCGATGGACACGCCGGAATTGCCGACTTTGCCGTAAATGTCCGGCCGCTCGTCCGGGTCGCAGCCGTACAGGGTGACAGAGTCGAAGGCGGTGGATAGGCGCACCGCCGGCATGCCTTCCGAGAGGCGCTTGAAGCGGCGGTTGGTGCGGAAGGCATCGCCTTCCCCCGCGAACATGCGCGTCGGATCCTCGTTCTCCCGCTTGAAAGCGAACACCCCGGCGGTAAAGGGAAAAGAGCCGGGAACGTTCTCCCGCATTAGCCATTTGAGAATTTCGCCGTCGTCTTCGTACCGCGGTAGGCTGACTTTCGGGATCTTGGTGCCGGACAGCGTGGCCGAGTTGAGCGCCGATCGGATTTCCTTGTCGCGGATCTTCACCACGTACTCATCGCGGCGATAAGTATCCACTGTCGTTGGCCACATCTCCAGCAGCTTGCGCGAGCGCGCGTCGAGGGCCCCTTCGCGTTCTTCGATCAGCCCATCCAGTTGCAAGCCATCGCGCTGGCCGGCTTCCAGCATCCGCTTTGCCGCCCGCAACTGCTGCCGCTCGCGGGCGATGCGGCTCTGCTCCCCGACCTGTTGGTGGTAACCCCGCACGGACTCGGCGATTTCCGCCAGATAGCGCACCCGCGCCGCTGGCACGATCACACTGCGGCCAGTGGAAAAGCGCGTCGCCAGGACAGGCAGGCTGCCCGGCCCGAGTTTCAAACCCTTTTGCTGCAATTGGGCGACGATGGAGTGGTACAAGGCCGTCACACCGTCGTCGTTGAAATGGGCGGCCGTGGTGCCGAACACCGGCATGTCGTCCACGGACTCGGCGAACGCCTGCCGATTGCGCTGCACCTGTTTGCGCACGTCGCGCAGGGCGTCCTGGGCGCCCTTGCGGTCGAACTTGTTGATGGCGACGAAATCGGCGAAATCCAGCATGTCGATCTTTTCGAGCTGGGAAGCGGCACCGAACTCTGGCGTCATCACGTACAGAGACACATCGACGTGGGGCACGATCGCGGCGTCGCCCTGGCCGATGCCCGAGGTTTCGACGATGATCAGGTCGAACTTCGCCAGCTTGCAGGCGGCAACCACTTCCGGCAGCGCGGCGGAAATTTCGGAACCTGCTTCCCGCGTTGCCAGGGAACGCATGAAGATATTCGGGTGGGCGATGGCGTTCATGCGGATGCGGTCGCCCAGCAACGCGCCGCCGGACTTGCGCCGCGAAGGATCGACGGCGATCACCGCGATCCTGAGCCGGTTTTCCTGATCCAAGCGGAAACGCCGGATCAGTTCATCGGTGAGCGAGCTTTTGCCGGAGCCGCCGGTCCCGGTGATGCCCAGCACCGGCACGGTTACCGCCGACGCCCGTTCCCTGAGCGCCTGCCGCAACGATTCCGGCCAGGCACCGTTCTCCAGCGCCGTGATGACGCGGGCGAGGCTGCGGTGGTCCGCCGCATCAAGGTCGTCGATGTGCTGTGCCACCGTCGCGCCGAGATCAACATCGCACTGCATCACGATGTCGTCGATCATGCCCTGGAGGCCCATCATCTGGCCGTCTTCCGGCGAGTAGAGACGACTAACACCGTACTCGTGCAGTTCGCGGATCTCGGCCGGGACGATCACCCCACCGCCGCCGCCGAACACCTTGATATTCTCGCCGCCGCGGCTGCGCAACAGGTCGATCATGTACTTGAAGAATTCGACGTGACCGCCCTGGTAGGAGGAAATGGCGATGCCCTGCACGTCTTCCTGTAGCGCGGCGGTCACAATGTCTTCGACCGACCGGTTGTGGCCGAGATGAATCACCTCCACCCCACTGGCCTGCAGGATGCGCCGCATGATGTTGATGGATGCGTCGTGGCCGTCGAACAGCGAAGCGGCGGTGACGAATCTCACTTTGTGGGTTGGCTTGTAGACCGCTACTTGTTGGCTGTCGCTGAGGTCAGTCATGGCGGCGTCCTCGATAGGTTCCGGGGCAGTTTAAGGTCGCGGAATCTACCTTACGTTGACGTCAACGTCAACGTAAGGCGCAACGCCGACCGGCCCGCACTTGGCCGCACGAGAAACCATTCGACTGGAAGAAACGGAACCCTGGCCAGCGCCGTGGGGTTCGTCACCGCATCAGGGCCTTGGCGCCTGCTGCGGCTTGAAGCGGGGAGAAAAACAGGCTGCGGAGTTTGTGGAAGGCAATAGCGCCTCCCGGGGCGTCACATCACGATGCTTTCGTGCAGCACGATGCGACCTCCACCCTCCTCGATTAGGCCTCGGTTCTGGAGGTCCGTCATCACCCGGCTGACCATTTCGCGGGAGGCGCCGACCATCTTCGCGATATCCACTTTGGGGATCTTGCGCGTGACCACCTGCTCCCCGTTGATGGTTTCCGCCATCTCCAGCAGCAGCCGTGCGACGCGACCATAGACGTCCATCAGCGCGAGGCTCTCGATCTTGCGATCCGCCCGGCGCAGGCGCTGCACCAGATTGCGCATGATGTAGTAGGACACATCGGCATTGTCCAGCAGAAAACGCCGAAAGTCGGTCTTGCCCATAACGACCAATTGACAATGACTCATCGCGACGACGGTGGCCGAGCGGGGGTTGTCGTCCAGCACGCCCATTTCGCCGAACAGTTCGCCCGGACCAAGGACGCCGAAAATGACTTCGCGGCCGTGCTCGTCATTGGCCAGCACTTTCAGGGTGCCGGCGAGGACGAGGTACACGAAGTCAATACGGTCGGCGGCACGAATGACGCAGGTGTTGCGCACCACACGGCGCATCATGGCCTGGCGGGTGATGCCCTCAAGCGCCTCCTCGGGCATCCCATTGAACATGGAGAACGACCTCAAGGTCGCCACGGTAACGCGGTTCTCGCCCATCTCAGCCCACCCTCTCTTCCTTGGTCCCTAGAACCGGAAGCAACCGCTCTGTTGCCCGGCATTCCCTTGCTGCACATGGGCTTTATCGGAGAATGCCGCCAAGAGTTTAGGTCACCGCAAGGCACACGGGCTCCGCCCCGGACTTGACAAACCGAAACGGTGGCGAGGCCGCCGGCTCACCACCGCTATCCATATCCACAAAATCTGTGGATAGGTTTGTGAGTAGCTCGCCGGAAGGCTAGGAATTGCGGGGGTTCTGCGGAGGTGCATCAAAAACGGGCAGGTGTCCGCGGGATCGGCCGACCGAGTTGGATTTGCTGTGCCTGGGCCTGCATTTCCCGCAGATCCTGCAGCGACTGCCGCTGTTGCTGCTGCCGCAACCGCTGATCCTGCTGCTGCTGAATCTGATCCTGAAAAGGACGATCACCGATGTCGCTGCTGCGGTTCGAAACAAGCTGTTTCACGGCATGACTCCCGCAAGGGGTTGGCACCACTTTATTCGCCTGTGCCGCGCGATGCAAGGCGCGGGCAGTTGCGCTTGCGGCCAGTCCCGCAAGCCAAGGCCCCGAACCGGGCCGGAAGGACCGCAGCCCCTCGACAGGACCCGACGCCCACTCCTAGGCCCGCGGCAGGTCACAAGCCGCCTGGAGCCGGGTTTGTACGTCGGTCGGTCGGGCAGAATACGGCGCCGACGTCACCAGCAGATCAGCCCCGGCCCTGGCGTAAGCGACGGCATTGGCCACGTCGATTCCGCCTGCAACCGCCAGCGATGGCCGCCGGGCCGCCCGACTCAAGGCGGCGACGCATTGCTGCACACCGTCCGGCGAAAACTTCTCGAGCTGCAGCACGTCAGCACCGGCCTCCGCCCAGATCAGCGCCTCTTCGAGGGATGTCACCTCGACAACCAGCTTCTTTTCCGGCAAACCCGCTTTGACCCGCATGACGGTTACCAACGCCGGTTCGGCGAGAAACTGCCGGTGCTCGGCAAACAGCAACAAGGTCTCCGACAGCCCCAGCCTGTGGAGCGTCGCACCCCCGGCACGCACCGCTTTGGCGGCAAGCGCTTTGGTGCCCGGGAAGTTCTTGCGCGTGCAGGCCACCGGGATCCGGAACCCCTCAGCGCGCAAAGCTCGACAGATCCCGGAAGCCGCCGTCGCAATGCCGGAAACCGTCTCCATCAACACCTGGGCCACTTTCCAGCCGCGGTGAAGACTGCCCGCGTTGCCATCAGCTTGCAATAAGAGGGCACCAGCGCCGACTTGGTCGCCCGACGCCGCGATGACCCGGGCGCTCGCTCCGGCCAGTTCCAGTAGCCGC
>JBAWHH010000040.1:0-1559 GCA_049593715.1 Rhodocyclaceae bacterium | reverse complement strand
CCGGTGTGGGGCGCGGGGTACGTGTCCGTCTGCAGTTCTTCGATGTTGATCGCCCGCGCCGAGAAGAAATGCGACAGGCGATGCACGATGCCGGGATGGTCCAGGGAGACGATGTCCACCCGATAGGGAATCACTGCAGCCTGGTGTTGCCGGCCGTGGCTGCGGCGATGGGAAATGGTGAGTCCGAGGGTTTCGCCGATGCCGCCGAGATCGTTTTCCAGCTTGGCGAGCGCATTCCACGGCCCCCCGACATGAATGATTATGGCGAACTGCCCGCCCAGGGCCACCATGCGCGATTCGGCAATGTTGCCGCCGACATCGGTGATACGGCTGGTGAAGCGTTCGACCAGACCGACCTGGTCATCCCCCGCGGCGGTGATGACGAGGGATTCGCTGAGGTTCGACGATGCCATGTTGTTGGTCTCCGGAGGCGATATTGCGGACGGGGCACTGGGTCACGGGGGCAAGGCGAGGACCGGTTTTGCCGGTTGGGAGCGATCGGCCTTTTCCCTCTGGCCCGTCTTCGGGCGGTGAGGATAGCACGGCAACTGAGCCCGTTCGTTGCATAGTTCGGCCCCCGCGCCGCCATTCCGGCCTAGCATGCGGGGAATTCGATGTGCTTCTCCATTCCCTCCCATAAGGTACGAAAACCCCCATGAAGAGCAAGATACTCGTCACCGGCGGTGCCGGTTACATCGGCTCCCACACCTGCTTGGAACTCATGGCCGCCGGCTTCGATCTGGTCGTGCTCGACAATTTCTGCAACAGCCATCCGGAATCGCTGGTTCGGGTGCAGCGCATCGCCGGACGCGATCTGGAACTGGTGAAGGGCGACATTCGGGATCGCCCGCTGCTGGATCGCCTGCTCCGCCATCAGCCGATTTCCGCCGTTGTCCATTTTGCCGGGCTGAAGGCGGTGGGTGAATCGGTGGAGCAGCCTCTGCGCTACTACGAGAACAATGTCGCCGGGACGGTGAATCTGCTGCAAGCCATGGGGGAGGCGGGGCTCAAGACCATCGTCTTCAGCAGTTCGGCGACAGTCTATGGCGATCCCCAGAGGCTGCCGCTCACCGAAGACCACCCCCTCTCCGCCACCAACCCTTACGGGCGCAGCAAGTTGATGATCGAGGACGTGCTGCGCGACCTGTTTCGCAGCGACGATTCCTGGCGCATCGGGATCCTGCGCTATTTCAATCCGGTGGGTGCCCATGAAAGCGGGTTGATGGGCGAACATCCCCAGGGTATTCCCAACAACCTGATGCCCTACGTGTCCCAGGTCGCGGTGGGCTTGCGCCCGGCCCTGAACGTCTGGGGAAACGACTACCCGACGCCCGACGGTACCGGCGTACGGGACTACATCCACGTCGTGGATCTTGCCCTTGGCCACGTCCGGGCGCTGGAGCGGTTGGCGCGCCAGACCGGCCTGTTCACGGTCAACCTGGGCACCGGGCAGGGCTACAGCGTGCTCGACATGGTGCGGGCGTTTCAGGAGGCTTCGTCCCGTCCCGTCCCCTACGAAATCAAACCGCGCCGGCCGGGGGACGTCGCCGCCTGTTATG
>JBAWHH010000039.1:0-2311 GCA_049593715.1 Rhodocyclaceae bacterium | reverse complement strand
CACCAGGAGGTCACACTGGTGTTCGGTGAAGACGGCGGCGCCCTTCATGATTTCGTAGTCGCGGGGGTTGGGCGAGACGTCGCTGAAACGGGTACAGCGGATTCCCTCCTGTTCCAGGATGTCTTCTACCTCTTTCGCCCATCCGGCCGCGATGAGCCCCGGGTCGGTGACGACCAGCGCCCGGTGGGCGCCATAGAGTTTCGCGTACCTTCCGGCAAGCCGGCGGCTTCCGGCACCAAAAACGAACTCCGGAGCGACAAATTTCCGCAACGCAATCCCGTGATCAGACAAAGCGCCCTCCCAGCGAAAAACGCGGCAACGGGTGTCATGCCGCGAAGTCTTCGAGCCGCCTCACTCCGCGGCAGGCATCACAGCTTCGCGGGCCAAGAATCCTCTATTCAGCAATGATGATATTCCGCTTACGTCGATTGTTGTGCCTGCACAGCCCAAACGCGCTGGATGAGATCCCTGCCAAAGTCCGCTCCTGTTGCCAGCGGGGGAAACGGCGCGGCTCGGGCGGGAATGGCGGAGTCCGGCCAGGCAGGCGGGCCACTCGCAGAGGCGCAGGACACCCGCGCTTTGCCTTCGCTCCGGGATGCCTGCCCGGTGGGCCCAGCCAGCGTCAGTGCTTGCCGGCGTAACCCGCCAGGCCGATCATGAGCCGCACCAAGCCGTAGGCAAGCCAGTTGGCGGTGCGCCTCAGCCAGGATCGGCGGCGCCACTCTTCGGTCCGCAGTTCTCTGGCACCGCTGCGCATGGCCTGCTCCAGACTGCCGCGCAGCTTGGTGGCGAAGCGCTGGTCCCGCACCACCACGTTCGCCTCCCGCGCCAGGAGCAGGCTGAACGGGTCGATATTGCTGGAGCCGACGGTCGCCCAATGGCCGTCGATGACCGCCACTTTGGCGTGCAAAAAGCTCTTCCGATACTCGAAGATGCGCACCTTGTTCGCCAGCAGCGCCCCGTAGAGCGCTTTGCTGGCGTAGTGCAGAAGCACGTATTCGACCCGCGCCTGCAACAAAACGACTACGTCCACGCCGCGGGCGGCCGCTTCGAACAAGGCGTGGCGAAAGCGCCGGCCGGGCAGGAAATATGCGTTGGCGAGGAGGATCTCCGATTCGGCCCCGGCAATCGCATCGAGGTAGGCCTCCTCGATGTCGCGACGGTGGCGCAGGTTGTCGCGCATGACGAAGGCCGCCCGCACATCGCCGTGGTGGCGCGTGACCGGCACCACTCCGTTGCGCACGCGGAAACGGCGCTTGAAATTCGCCCAGGACACCAGATCCCATACGCGCCGCGACGACCGGTGAATGGGACCCAGCAGCGGGCCCTGCACCCGCACCGCGTAGTCGTAGCGCGGCGGCGTGTGTCCGGGGGTATGCATGTCGTCGATAATGTTGATGCCGCCGACGAAAGCCACGCAGCCGTCCACCACGGCAACCTTCCGGTGCAAGCGCCGCAGCCGATGACGCCCCATGTTGAAACGGAAGCGGCCGAGTTCGGGGCGATAAACCATCACTTCCACGCCCCGGTCGAGCAACTCCTGCATCAGTTGCCGGGAAAAACCGCGGGCGCCGAATCCGTCCACGAGCACCCGCACCGCCACGCCCCGCTCCGCCGCCCGCATCAGAGCGTCGGCAATGGGGCGCCCGGACGCATCGTCTTCGAAAATATAGGTTTCGAGATGGATTTCGTCCCGCGCGGCCTCGATCGCCTGCCGCAGCGCCGGGAAATACTCACGACCGGTCTCCAGCAGATCGATGCGGTTGCCGGGCAGGAAATCGCTGCGCATGGACCGATGCCTACCTCAGCGGGGCTCCAGCCAGGCTGACAGGACGGCGTGATCGGAAATCTTCGACCAGGGCTGGCCGAAGTGCACCTGGGCCCGCAATACGTCAAAGCCCCGCACGTAGATGCGGTCGAGCCGGAACACCGGCAGGCTGCTGGGAAAACTCTTCGCCGGACGGCCACGGCCGCTGGCGAAGGCTTCGGTGAGGGCGAGACGGCGCGCCAGCATATTGCAGGCGGAAATGCGCCAGTCGTTGAAATCACCGGCGACGATCAGGGGAGCGTTGCCGGGAGCCAGGGATTCCATCCGGTCGGCAACGGCTTCGAGTTGGCGTCGCCGCGCCGCCGCGGTCAGGCCCAGGTGGACGCAGACGCAATGCAGGGGCTCATCCCAGAAAGGCAGATCCAGTTCGCAATGCAGCATGCCGCGGCGTTCGAACATCAGTTCCGAGATGTCCTGGTTGTGGCTGGCGAGGATGGGAAACCGGGAGAGGATGGCGTTGCCGTGGTGGCCATGGTCATAGAC
>JBAWHH010000038.1:0-10416 GCA_049593715.1 Rhodocyclaceae bacterium | reverse complement strand
GCGTCCAAGGGCGTCAAGGACGAGCGCAAAATTGCGGAGTTTGTTTCTGGAGTGAGAGATGGGGACCTTGGATCTGCCCTATAACCTGCCCGATGCCCGCGGGCATTTCGGTCCCTACGGTGGCGTGTTCGTGGCCGAGACCCTTGTAGCGGCGCTGGACGAGTTGCGTAATGCCTATGCTGCGGCACAAGCGGATCCTGCGTTTCGCGCCGAGTTCGAGGACGACCTGTGCCACTACGTGGGCAGACCGAGTCCGATTTACCACGCCAAACGCTGGTCCCAGATGCTTGGCGGTGCCCAGATCTATCTGAAGCGAGAAGATCTCAACCATACCGGCGCGCATAAGATCAACAACTGCATCGGCCAGGCGATGCTGGCGCGCCGTATGGGTAAACCCCGGGTCATCGCCGAGACCGGGGCGGGCCAGCACGGCGTAGCCACTGCCACCGTTGCGGCGCGCTACGGCATGGAATGCGTTGTGTACATGGGTTCGGAAGACGTCAAGCGCCAGGCTGCCAACGTGTACCGGATGAAGCTCCTGGGGGCGAAGGTGGTTCCGGTGGAGTCCGGCTCCAAGACGCTCAAGGACGCCCTCAACGAAGCTATGCGCGACTGGGTCACCAATGTCGCCAACACGTTCTATATCATCGGCACCGTGGCGGGGCCCCATCCCTATCCCATGATGGTGCGGGATTTCCAGGCTGTGATCGGCGAAGAATGCCGCACGCAGATGCCGGCGCTGGTGGGGCGTCAGCCGGACTACGTGATCGCATGCGTCGGTGGCGGTTCCAACGCCATGGGGATCTTTTACCCCTACATCGCCGATGCCACGGTTCGGCTCGTCGGCGTCGAAGCGGCTGGCTACGGGCTGGATTCCGGCCATCACGCGGCGTCGCTACTGGCCGGCAGGCCGGGCGTCCTGCACGGCAATCGCACCTATTTGTTGCAGGACGACGCAGGCCAGATCACCGAGACCCATTCCATCTCCGCCGGCCTGGATTATCCGGGTGTTGGGCCGGAACACGCGTGGCTCAAAGACTGCGGCCGCGCCGAGTACGCCGCCGTGACCGACGCCGAGGCCTTGCAGGCTTTTCATGATCTTTGCCGGTTGGAAGGCATCATCCCCGCGCTCGAATCGTCCCATGCCCTCGCTTACGCGAAGAGGCTGGCTCCGCAACTTCCCGCCGACAAGATCCTGCTGGTCAATCTGTCCGGGCGCGGTGACAAGGATATGCACACCGTCGCCGAGAAATCCGGCATCAAATTCTGATGAACTCCCGGGCGTGGCAGCGCCAGAAGCGCGGGGCGCGAGCCCTTCGGGTGGTGCGGCGCCAGACTGGGTCCCAAGGATAGAAATCCACATATGTCGCGCATCGACGCAACTTTCGAGGCCTTGCGCCGCCAGGGCCGCAAGGCGCTGATTCCTTTCATCACCGCCGGCGATCCGGAGCCGGTGCTGACTGTTTCCCTGATGCACGCACTGGTCCGCGGCGGGGCCGATATCATCGAACTTGGGGTGCCTTTTTCAGACCCGATGGCGGACGGTCCCACGATCCAGCGCGCTTCCGAGCGTGCGCTCGCGCATGGCGTCAGCTTGCGTCAGGTGCTGGCGATGGTGCGCGAATTCCGCCAGTGCGATGCCCGAGCGCCAGTGGTCCTGATGGGCTACGCCAATCCGATCGAGGCGATGGGTGCCGCGGCCTTCGTGGCCGAGGCGTCCGCAGCAGGGGTCGATGGCGTGCTGGTGGTGGATTACCCGCCGGAGGAAAGCGCTGAATTCGGCCGAGCCCTCAAGGCAGCCGGACTGGACCCCATCTTCCTGCTTGCGCCGACGTCCACGGAGCAGCGGCTCGACGATGTGGCGCGGGCCGGCAGCGGCTACATCTACTACGTGTCTTTGAAAGGCGTGACCGGCTCGGCTGCGCTGGACTTCAATGATGTGGCCGCGCGGTTGCCCCACATCCGCGCTAAAGTGGGCATGCCCGTGGGGGTTGGGTTCGGCATTCGCGACGCGGCCAGCGCAGCGCAGATCGCCGGCATCGCTGACGCCGTCGTCATCGGCAGCCGCCTGATAGAAGAATTGGAAAGCGCTCCGCGCGACGAGGGTCCGGCGCGGCTAGTGGCGTTTCTGTCCGGCATTCGCGCGGCGATGGATGCGGTCAGCGGCGGCGCGGAGGTGGCCTCGTGAGCAGTTGGCTCGAAAAACTCATACCGCCCAAGATCAAGCGTTCCGAGGCGCAGCCCCGCAAGATTGTTCCGGAAGGTCTGTGGTGCAAATGCCCGGCCTGCGAGGCGGTGCTCTACAGCACGGATCTGGAAAAGAATCTTGGCGTGTGTCCCAAGTGCGGACATCACCATCACATCAAGGCCCGGGTTCGGATCGATCAACTGCTCGATCCTGAGGGTCGCACCGAGATCGGCGCGGCAGTTCAGCCCACAGATCCGCTGAAATTCAAGGATAGCAAGCGATACCCCGATCGACTTAAGGCCGCGACGGAAGACTCCGGCGAAGCCGATGCCCTGGTAGTCATGCAGGGTACGATCAAGACGGTGCCCGCCATGGTGGCGGTTTTCGAGTTCGATTTCATGGGCGGATCCATGGGATCGGTGGTGGGCCAGCGGTTCGTCCTTGGCGTGGAGGCGGCGGTGGAGAACCAGCTACCCCTGGTTTGCGTTACCGCCTCCGGCGGGGCACGCATGCAGGAAGGCCTGTTCTCCCTGATGCAGATGGCCAAGACGACGGCGTCCCTCACCAAGCTGACGGCACAGAAACTGCCATTCGTGACGATTCTTGCCGACCCCACCATGGGCGGTGTCTCCGCCAGTTTCGCCTTTGTCGGCGATGTGGTGATCGCCGAGCCGGGAGCGTTGATCGGGTTTGCCGGGCCGCGCGTGATCGAGCAGACGGTGCGGGAGAAGTTGCCGGAAGGTTTCCAGCGCGCCGAATTCCTGCTGGAAAAAGGCGCCATCGACATGATCGTCGACCGGCGCGAACTGCGCGACCGCCTCGCCAGCCTCCTGCCTTTGCTGCAACGCCTGCCCCAGGTTTCCTGACCGCCTCGCGCGGTCTCCCATGCCCGAAACGCTGAACGACTGGCTGGCCTATGTCGAACGCGTGCACACGCGTCCCGTCGACCTCGGGCTGGAACGGGTGGTCCGCGTCAAGCAGGCGATGGGGATGACGCAGTCTGTGCCGCTGATCGTTGTTGGCGGCACCAATGGCAAGGGATCTACCTGTGCCATCCTTGAGCGCATCCTTGCTTGCGCCGGCTACCGGGTCGGCGTGTACTCATCGCCCCATCTCCTGCGTTACAACGAACGCGTGCGAGTGAATGGGCAGGAGGCCACCGACGGTGCCCTGCTGGCCGCCTTCGCCGCCGTCGAAGCGGCCCGCTGCGCAACGCCGCTAACCTACTTTGAGTTCGGCACCCTGGCGGCTTGGCACGTGTTCTCCCGACATCCTCTCGACGCGGTGATTCTGGAAGTCGGGCTCGGTGGCCGCCTCGATGCGGTGAATCTGTTCGACGCGGACTGTGCGGTCGTCACCAACGTCGATCTCGATCATATGGACTACCTCGGGCCGACGCGGGAGCACATCGGTTTCGAGAAGGCCGGGATATTTCGTCCCGGGCGCCCCGCGGTGATCGGCGACGTCGATCCGCCGGCAAGCCTGATGGCCCACGCGAAGGCGATCGGCGCTCGATGCCACCGTCTCGGCAGCGAGTTCGGGTACCTCGCAGAACCTTCGCAATGGCTATATTGGTCGAGCGGCGGGGGGCAAACCACGCGGCGTGGAGGGCTTGCCTATCCCAATCTGCGTGGCGCCAACCAGTTGACGAACGCCAGCACCGCTATTGCCGCGCTGGAAACCTTGGCGCAGCAGTTGCCGGTGGCGATGGCGGACATCCGCCGCGGCCTGGCGGAAGTCCATCTGCCTGGCCGTTTTCAGGTGCTGCCCGGAAGGCCCGCCATTGTCCTCGACGTTGCCCACAATCCCCACGCTGCCAAAGTGCTGGCGTCGAACTTGGGCCAGATGGGCTTTTTCGGCCAGACCTGGGCCGTTTTCGGCATGCTGCGCGACAAGGACATCGCTGGCGTCGTGGCGGCACTGCGCGGGCAGATTGATCGCTGGGTGGTGTGCGGGCTCGAAGGGCCCAGAGCGGCGGTGGCGCAGGAGATTTGCGCAATCCTGGCCGAGAGTGGTGTCGCCGCCGACGCAATCGAGACCTTTGCCACACCCGAAGCGGCCCTCCTCGCTGCGCGGGAGGGCTGCGGTGAAAATGATAGAATCGTGGCCTTCGGTTCATTCCTGACCGTCGCTGGCGCCTTGCGCGCTTGCGGTGGTGTTCCAAGATCGCAAAGTCATGGCCATCGCCGATAGAGATGCCCACCTCGAACTGAAGAAACGCGCCCGCCGTCGTCTTGTGGGGGCGACAGCGCTGGCTCTTTTGGCCGCCATCATCCTGCCCATGGTCATGGACCAGGAACCGAAGCCGGTCAGTCGGGAGATCCAGGTTCGCATCCCCAGCCGGGACGCTCCCTTCGATGGCCGCCCCCAGCCGCCAGTCGAACAGGCTTCACAGACTAGGGTGGAAAGCCCCGATTCGCCGCCCCCCGCTGCGGAAGCTGCCCCGGCTCGCAAGGATGCGAAACCCGTCCCAAAGGATTCCCTGGACGGAAAGCCTTTGCCCGCTGGGAAGGACGAGCGTAAGCAACCCAAGACCGACAAGACGACACCTTCCAAACCTGCCGCCCCGTTAGCCAAATCGCCGGAGGAACCGGCTGTGCCGGAGGAAAAGGCGCCTCCTAAGAAGCCCGCGCCCAAACCGGCGGAAAAATCCGCTGCGGCCAAGCCGGCCGAGAAGCCGGCCCAGAAGCCTGCAGATAAGCCGCCCGCCAAATCCGCCGAAGTCTCCTCGCCCAAGACTGAAAAGTCACTAGCGGGCGAAGGCAAATCCGACGAAGCCCGGGCAAAGGCCATCCTCGGAGATGGCGAGGATGCTGCTCCGCCGCCAGCCCGTTTTGTCCTTCAGCTTGGCGCGTTCGCCGATGCGGAGAAGGCCCGCAAAGTACAGGCGCGGGTGAAATCCGAGGGCTACAATTCTTATACCCAGTCCACAGGCGCGTCGGCGGGTGCAAAAGTGCGGGTCCGGGCAGGTCCATTCTCCAGCCGCGAGGCGGCGGAAAAGGCCCGCGAAAAGCTCAAGCAACTCGGGATCGACGGGATCGTGGCGCCTAAGCCGTGACGCTGTTCGATTACGTGGTGCTGGCGGTGATCGGTGCATCCCTGTTCCTGGGGATTTGGCGCGGATTGGTCAGCGAAATCCTTGCTTTGGTGGCATGGGTAGCCGCTTTTTTCGCCGCGCGCGCTTTTGCGCCGGAGATCGGCGCGGCGTTGTTCACCAATATGCTGACGGATCCGACGATGCGTTACGTTGCCGGATTCGCGACGGTATTCGTCGCCACGCTGCTCGTCGTTTCACTGTTGCGGCTGGCGTTGCGTGGCATGCTTTCGGCGGCGGGTCTGGGTATGGTCGACCGCGGCTTGGGCGCTGTGTTCGGCGCCGCGCGGGGACTGGCGATTGTGTTGGCTTTGGTGCTGGTCGGTGGCTTGACCGGTATGCCGCGGGAACCCTGGTGGCGCGAATCGCTGACGGCGCCCCCCTTGGAAACCGCCGTTGTCGCGACCCGGCCTCATCTGCCCGCGACACTGGCGAAACGAATCAAGTATCGCTGATGGTGATCTTATGTGCGGCATTCTCGGTGTAGTTGCAACGACGCCCGTCAACCAGTTGCTATACGACGGTCTGCAGGTCTTGCAGCATCGGGGCCAGGACGCGGCGGGCATCGCTACCGCGGAAGGCGGCCGCTTCCACATGCACAAAGGTCCAGGCCTGGTGCGTGATGTGTTCCGCACCCGCAACATGCGCAACCTGGAAGGCAACTGGGGCATCGGCCATTGCCGTTATCCCACCGCCGGATCGGCCTACAACCCGGCGGAGGCTCAGCCGTTCTATGTCAATTCGCCCTTCGGGATCATGTTGGCGCACAACGGCAACCTCACCAACGCCGCCCAGTTGAAGCGGGACATGTTTCTGCAGGATCTGCGCCACATCAACACCAACTCCGATTCCGAAGTCCTGCTCAACGTACTGGCCCACGAACTGCAGGCGGCCGCGACCCGTTACCAACTCGACGAAGACACGATATTCAAGGCCATCGCCGGTGTGCATCGGCGCTGCAAAGGGGCCTATGCGGTGGTGGCGATGATCGCCGGCTACGGACTGGTGGCGTTCCGCGACCCCTTCGGCATCCGGCCACTGATCATCGGCCGCAACGTCGCGCCGGCGGGCACGGAATACCTCGTCGCGTCCGAGAGCGTGGCGGTGGATGCGCTCGGTTTCCAGGTGCTCCGGGATGTCATGCCCGGGGAAGCGGTGCTTATCGACATGCAGGGCAATTTCGCCAGCCGGCAGTGTGCCGAACGCACGCTGCACGCGCCGTGTATTTTCGAGTTCGTTTATCTCGCTCGGCCGGATTCGCTGATCGATGGCGTTTCCGTGTACGACACGCGGGTGAAAATGGGCGAATACCTGGCGGACAAGATCCGGCACACCATGCCGCACCTCGATGTCCACGCGGTGATCCCGATTCCCGATTCCAGCCGCCCTTCCGCCATGGAACTGGCACGGCGGCTCGATTTGCCCTATCGGGAAGGTTTCGTCAAAAACCGCTATATCGGGCGCACCTTCATCATGCCGGGCCAAGTGCAGCGGCGCAAATCGGTGCGCCAGAAGCTCAACGCCATCTCGCAAGAGTTCCGCGGCAAGAACGTTCTGCTGGTGGACGATTCCATCGTCCGCGGCACCACCAGCCGGGAAATCGTCCAAATGGCGCGGGACGCGGGCGCACGCAAGGTGTATTTCGCCTCGGCAGCGCCGCCGGTGCGTTACGCCAATGTGTACGGCATCGACATGCCCTCGCGGCAAGAGTTGATCGCGGCTGGTCGCAGCGACGAAGAGATCGCTCGCGAAATCTGCGCCGATGGCCTGGTCTATCAGGACATCGAGGCGCTGAAGGCTGCGGTACACGACGTCAATCCGTCCATTACCAACTTTGAAACGTCCTGTTTCGACGGCAAATACATCACCGGCGACGTCACGACGGAATACCTGGACAGCGTCGAAGCCCAGCGCGGCGACGTACCGTCTCCTTCGGAAGATCCCGACGGAGGTCAGTTGGACCTCAATCTCGTCCTCAACTGACAACCTGCGTGGCGGACTGCCCCTGGGGATGGGGCGCCCCCGAGCGCGCGTGCGGCAGTGGATGGCCCAGAAAGGCTACCCCGGGGTTTGGTTGACCGGGGGGTAACCGACCCGGCGAGTTTCTAGGATAATGCGCCGCAGCACGGCCGCGGTTGGTGCATGGCAGGGAGGACAGGCAGGCTTTGTCGCCGGCACCGCGATTCGCGGCGTGTTATGGAATCGATCTTCAAACAACCATGAGGTTAGAACCATGACTTCCGCAGCCGCACCCACCGACAATACCCGCATGCTCAAGGTAGTGGGCAAGATGTGTTACACCCTGCAGGCGATGGGGCTTTTCTTCATCGTCCCCTGGATCCCCGCCGTGATGGTCAGCTACGCGAAAATGAACGACGTCCGCGGCACGTGGTTCGAGAGCCATTTTCGCGCTCAGATGAAGACTTCCTGGGTGTTCCTGGGCATGTGCGCGGTGCTCTGGCTGATCTGGGTTTCCGTTTCCAGCCTCGGCGTTTTCTCCTTCGCCATCATCGCCGTCGCCGCCACGGCCTGCTGGTTCTGGGTGGCCAAGCGCGTGGTGGGCGGCTTCGTCAGCTTCCATCAGGACGAACCTTTCACCGAGTAATCGGTTTGTAAGACCGTGCGAGGGGTACGTCCGCCGAAAAGGCGGGCGGGACCCTCGCTCCTTCCTGGAAGATGGCGATCCGATCAGGCGTAGCGGGCGGGTTCTAGGTTGCCGTCGCTCTTTCCTGCGTTTCCCTCCGCTTTCCAGCGCCGGTCTCGAACATTTTCCCGGCGCGAACGGTGCGCGGAAGCCATGCCTCCCCGCCAACGGTTGCCGCCAACCAAAGGGTCTATGTTCGGTAGGCGCGAGGATTTGCCGCTTGGCGTTCAGCCAAATAGTGCGGCGACGGCCTGGGGATTCGAGGGGAAATAGAAATGCACATAGGACGCCGTCAGGCGCCCCAGGCGGTAAATGGCCTCTCCCTCGCGGCCTTCCGGCGTGCGGGCGCGGGCCAGTGGGACTAGGGGCGTGTCGGCTTTCGAATAGTGGAACGTGTGGCCGTTGATCGAGCCCTCGGGGAAATCGGCCGTCTGCATGCCAAGGGCAGCAAGTCGCGGCTGCATGACCGCCGCACCGGGCAGCAGCCCGCCGCACGGGTGGGTGCTCCCCGCCTGGTCCACGATGTGTTCGAACAAACTCATCATCCCGCCGCATTCTGCCAACAGGGGTTTGCCGGCATGGGCGTGGGCGCGCAGAGCCGACCACAACCCGGTATTGGCGGCGAGGGCCGCGGCATGCAACTCCGGGTAGCCACCCGGCAGCCATACCGCGTCGCACTCCGGCAGTGGGTCGCCCGCCAGGGGGGAGAAGAAGCGCAGTTCTGCACCCAGGGCGCCCAGCAGCTCGACGTTGGCCGGGTAGATAAAGCCGTAAGCGGCGTCTCGGGCCACGGCGATACGCCGGCCGGCAAGCAGCGCCTGGGGAGCCTCAGCCGCCGCAGGCGGGGAAAACAGGACCGGAGGCGGCAGGGGTGCCGCGCCGGTGGCGGCAAGCTGCTCCGCCATGCGGTCGAGGCGGGCGGTCAGATCGTCGATTTCCGCCGCCTGCAGCAGGCCGAGATGGCGTTCCGGCAGCGCGGCCGCGGGATCGCGGGGCAGGGCGCCATACCAGGCCATGCTGGAAGGCACACTGGCCTGCAGCATTTCGGCGTGGCGTGGGCTGCCGACCCGGTTGGCCAGTACGCCCGAAAATGGCAAGCCGGGCCGGTAAGTCGCCAGTCCGTGGGCGAGGGCGCCGAAGGTCTGGGCCATGGCGCTGGCGTCGATGACCGCCATGACCGGAATGCGGAAATGCCGGGCGATGTCGGCGCCGGACGGCTGGCCGTCGAACAGGCCCATCACCCCTTCCACCAGGATCAGGTCCGCCGTGCAAGCCGCGGCGTGCAGGCGGGCTGCCCCGTCGGGTTCGCCGCACATGGCGAAATCCAGGTTGTACACCGGCGTGCCGCTGGCGACGGCCAAGATCTGCGGATCAAGGAAATCCGGTCCGCACTTGAACACCCGTACGCGCCGGCCCTGGCGAGCGTGCAATCGGGCCAGGGCCGCGGTGACGCTGGTTTTGCCTTGGCCAGAGGCGGGTGCGGCAATGAACAGGGCCGGGCAGTGCGCTACTGCGCCGGCTACCATTCGATTCCCGGCTGCGCTTTGACCCCGGCCGCGTAGGCGTGTTTGACCAGCGCCATGTCGGTCACCGTATCGGCGGCGGCGATCAACTCGGGCGGCGCCCCGCGGCCGGTGACCACCACATGCTGGTTCGGCACCCGGGCGGCCAAGTCCGCCAGCACCACGGCTATGTCGAGATAGTGGCTCTTCAAGGCAATGTTAAGTTCGTCCAGCAGCACCAGGCCGATGGACGGGTCTCGCAGCAGTTCCCGCGCCTGTTCCCAGGCTGCCTCGGCCTTGGCGATGTCCCGGCTGCGATCCTGGGTCTCCCAGGTGTAACCCTCGCCCATGACGTGGAACACCACTTCGTCCGGAAAACGGCGGAAGAAACGTTCTTCGCCGGTGGGGATCGCCCCCTTGATGAACTGGACGATGCCCACGCGCATGCCATGGCCCAGAGCCCGAGCCACCATGCCGAAACCGGAACTGGACTTGCCTTTGCCGTTGCCGGTGTTCACCACCAGTACCCCCCGCTCAATCTGCGCGGCGGCAATGCCAGCGTCCACCACTGCCTTTTTGCGCTGCATGCGTACGCTGTGGCGGGCATCGATTTCGTTCGGGTCGGAAGGCGGTTGGTCTGTCATGGTCATCAGCTCGCAATGAAGTGCCGCGCCGCCCCATCGCGCAGTTCCCGCAGCGGGTGGCCGTAGAGTTCGGACAGCGTCTCCGCCGTGAGTGTTTCGTCCGTTGCGCCTTCCTGCCAGCGGCCATCGCCGAACAGCAGCAAGGCGCGGCGGCAATAGCGCAGGGCCAGGTTGACGTCGTGCAGGACGACCACGAAACCGGCACGGCGCTCGGCCGCGTAGCGGGACACCAGTTCGAGCATCGCGATCTGGTGGTTGAGGTCCAGGTGGGCTAGCGGCTCGTCCAGAAGGTAAAGCAGGGGTTCCTGAGTGAGCAGGGTGGCGATGGCCAAGCGCTGGCGCTC
>JBAWHH010000037.1:0-21040 GCA_049593715.1 Rhodocyclaceae bacterium | reverse complement strand
CCTTACGCCCCTCTTCGAACCCCGGTCGGTCGCCGTGATCGGAGCCAGCGAACGTCAAGGCTCCATCGGTGCCGTGCTGGTTCGAAACATGCTCGACGCGGGCTTCAAGGGCAAGTTGTTCGCGGTCAATCCCAAGCACGAGCAGGTCCATGGATTGGTGTGCTATCCGTCGGTCGAAGACATTCCGCAGCGGCTCGATTTGGCGGTCATCGCCACGCAGCCGAAGACGGTCCCCAAGATCATGGAAGCCTGCGGCCGCGCGGGTGTCCGCGCCGCCATCGTGATTTCGGCAGGCTTTTCCGAAACCGGCCCCCAGGGCGCCGCGTTCGAGCGCGCCACGCTGGAAAGCGCCCGCCGCCACCGCATCCGTTTGGTCGGCCCCAACTGTTTGGGAGTCATGCGGCCGGAGATCGGCCTGAACGCCACCTTCGCCAATAGTGGCGCCAATCGCGGCTCGATCGGCCTGATTTCGCAGTCGGGCGCGCTGTGCACGGCGATTCTCGACTGGGCCAAGCCCAACAACGTCGGGTTCTCCAGCGTGATTTCCCTTGGCGGCTCGTCGGACGTGCATTTCGGCGAGTTGCTGGACTACTTGGCTGCCGACCCCAAGACAGAGAACATTTTTCTCTACGTCGAGGGCATCCGCCATTCGCGCCGCTTCATGAGCGCCTTGCGGGCGGCGGCGCGCGTCAAACCGGTACTCCTGGTCAAGGTCGGCCGCCACCCGATTGGTGGCAAGGCCGCCCTCTCCCACACCGGCGCTTTGGTGGGAGCGGACGATGTATTCGACGCTGCCCTGCGCCGGGCTGGCGTGGTACGGCTCTATACCGTGGGGCAGTTGTTCGCGGCGGCGCAGGCGCTGTTCCAGCGTTTCCGCCCCCGCGGCAACCGTATCGCCGTCATCACCAACGGTGGCGGACCCGGGGTGATGGCCGCCGACCGATGCGCCGACTTGAGCATCCCGCTGGCCCAGTTGTCCGAAGCAACGCTCAACAAACTCAACGACCTACTGCCACCCACCTGGTCCCACAGCAACCCGTTGGACATCGTGGGCGACGCCGATCCGGCGCGCTATCGCGATGCGCTGAAGGCAGTGTTGGAAGACGATGGCGTCGATGGGGTGCTGGCCATCCTCACGCCGCAGGCCATGACCGATCCCTCCGAGGCGGCGAAGGAAGTCATCGAAGTCGCGAAGAGTTCGGACAAGCCCATCGTGACGTGCTGGATGGGCGAAGACCTGGTGCGTGAATCCCGCAACCTGTTCCGGGCGGCGGCGGTGCCGACGTTCCGCACTCCGGAACCGGCGGTGGAACTGTTCTCCCACATCTCCAACTTCTTCCGCAACCAGAAGTTGCTGATGCAGACGCCGGCGCCGTTGTCCCATCTCAACCCGCCGAGCATCGAGTCGGCACGCCTGATCATCGAAACGGCCCTGCTGGAAAAGCGCTACGTCCTGACGGAAATGGAATCCAAAGCGCTGCTGGCGGCGTTCCGCATTCCGATCTCCAGCACCGTCGTGGCGCGCTCCCCCACGGAGGCGATGGTTCTAGCCGAAGAAATCGGCATGCCGGTGGCGATGAAGATCGACTCGGCCAACATCGCCCACAAGAGCGACTCCGGCGGTGTGCGGCTGAACCTCAACAACCTTCAGTCGGTGCGCGCCGCGTATCAGGAAATCATCGACGAAGTACGCAGCAACCGCCCCGACGCGCTGATCAACGGCATCGCCATCGAGCCAATGATCGTCAAGCCCAACGGGCGGGAGCTGATGGTGGGCGTGACGCGGGACGAAGTTTTCGGCCCCATCATCACGTTCGGCGAAGGCGGCACGAAGGTGGAAGCGAACCGCGACCGCGCGGTAGCCCTGCCGCCTCTGAACAACTACCTCGTGGCGGACATGGTCCGTTCGACCCGCGTCGCCCGCTTCCTGGGCGAATTCCGCAACATGCCTCCGGTGAACATGGACGCCCTGGAGCTGGTGCTGTTGCGGGTCTCGGAAATGGTTTGCGAGCTGCCCTGGCTCAAGGAGATGGACATCAACCCCCTCATCGTGGATGAGAAGGGGGCGGTGGCCGTCGACGTGCGCATCGTGGTGGAGAACACCTCACCCACGGCGGATCGCTACGACCACATGGCGATCCACCCGTATCCGGCCCATCTGGTCCAGCAATGGACCATGCCGGACGGTACCGAGGTGACGTTCCGGCCGATCCGGCCCGAGGACGCGGAACTGGAGAAAGAGTTCGTCAAGAACCTCTCGCCCGAGACGAAGTATTTCCGCTTCATGAACACACTGCGCGAACTCAACGACACGATGGTCGCGCGCCTGACCCAGATCGACTACGACCGCGAAATGGCGTTCATTGCCACCATCGATCAGGACGGCCAGGAAGTCGAAGTGGGCGTCTGCCGCTACGCGGTGAATCCGGACGGCGAATCCTGCGAATTCGCCATCGTCGTCGCGGACGACTGGCAGCATCGCGGCCTGGCGCGCAAGCTAATGGGCGTACTGATTGAAACCGCCCGCGACCGCGGCCTGAAATACATGAATGGCGAGTTTCTGGCCAACAACGAGCGGATGCTGAAGTTCGTGAGCGGTATCGGCTTCATCCTGTCGCCCAACCCGGACGACAACTCGATCAAGGAAGGGCGGCTCTCACTGCAGTAGGCCCGCCTTTCCCCACGAGCGATACGCTGCTTGATCGCGAGGGCCGCGTCGGACGACGCGGCCCTTTTCATTTGGTCCGGCACGATGTAGGTGGCGGGGCCCCTTGTGGAATTGTCCTGGCGACGCGCTGCCGCCATAATCGGATCTGCGTCCCGTGCGGCGCACCCGATCATCGCTTAGGAGCCTCCATGAATCGCACCCGTTTCATTGCCGCGGCAATGGGCATGGCAATAGCCTTCGCAGCAGGTTCCGCCCAATCGCAATCCTATGGGCGCGAATCCTTCTGTTACTACGTAGGCGGCTACCTGCGTTGCGAGCAGAGGGCGGTGGGGGCGCGCAGCTACATGGGAGAACACAAGTGGTGCCTGTACCGCGAAGGCATGCTGGGGGAAACCGCGCTTTGCTCGTACCCGACCTACCGCAACTGCCTGAACGGCAAAGCGATGAACCGGGGCCAGTGTGTGCTGAACCCCGATTTCGCCGAAGGCGCGCCGCCCCGCGCCCGGCATTAGGCGGTGGCGAGACTCGCCAATCCACCCATGTAGCCGCGCAGGACCTCGGGCACGGTGACGCTGCCGTCGGCGTTCTGGTAGTTCTCCAGCACCGCCACCAGGGTGCGTCCGACGGCCAGGCCCGATCCGTTCAGCGTGTGGACAAGTTCGTTCTTGCCGCTCTCGTTGCGGAAACGCGCCTTGAGGCGCCGCGCCTGGAACGCCTCGAAATTGCTGCAGGACGAAATTTCGCGGTAGGTATCCTGGGCGGGAAGCCACACTTCCAGGTCGTAGGTCTTGGCCGCGGAGAACCCCATGTCCCCCGTGCACAGGGCGACCCGGCGGTAAGGCAGTTCCAGCCGTTCGAGAATGGTCTCGGCATGGCGTGTGAGATCCTCCAGCGCGGCCCATGAATTTTCCGGCCGCTCGATGCGGACCAGTTCGACCTTGTCGAACTGGTGTTGGCGGATCATGCCCCGCGTGTCCTTACCGTAGGAACCGGCTTCGGAGCGGAAACAGGGCGTGTGGCAGACGAACTTCAGTGGCAGCGCATCGGCCGCCTGGATCGCGTCGCGCACGATGTTGGTGACCGGCACTTCCGCCGTGGGGACGAGATAAAAGCGCGGAGATTTTTTGCCGCCAGCCCCGGCGGCGGCGTCCGGCGTCTCCGCCGCCCCACCTGCATCCACCACAAAGAGATCTGCCTCGAACTTCGGCAACTGGCCGGTCCCGAACATACTCTGGGCGTTCACCAGATATGGCACGTAAACTTCCGTGTAGCCGTGCTCGCGGCCATGAACGTCGAGCATGAACTGGGCAAGCGCCCGGTGCAGTCGGGCGACCTCGCCGCGGAGCAGACAAAAACGGGCCCCGCTGATCTTGGCCGCCGTATCGAAATCCAGGCCGCCCAAGCGGCCACCGATATCCACGTGGTCGCGGACCGTGAAATCGAAGCGGCGCGGCGCGCCCCAGCGATGGACTTCAACGTTATCGTCTGCCGAACGGCCCACCGGCACCGACTCATGGGGCAGGTTGGGAATCACGGAAACGAATTCTTCGATGCGTCCGAGCAGCGATTCCAGCGCCGCTTCGTTGGCCGTCAAGGCGTCCCCGATCCCCGCCACCTCGGCCATCACCGCTTCTACGCTTTCCCCACGTGCCTTGAGTTGCCCGATCTGCTTCGAAGATGCATTGCGTTTGGCCTGCAGTTCCTGGGTGCGCGTCTGCAGCGACTTGCGCTCCTCTTCCAGCGCGCTGAACTGGGCAACGTCAAGCGCTGCCCCCCCACGCGTCCCGAGCCTGCGGGCGACTTCCTGGGGTTGGGTTCTGAGCAATTGGATGTCGAGCATGAGAATTCCTGTCTTCGAAATGTCGGGAAAAGGCGCGGCTACTTGCCGGCTTTGCGGTCCAGTTCGCGCAAGTGGGCCAGTTTCTCCGCGATGCGCCCTTCGAGGCCGCGATCGGTCGGACGGTACCACTGGACGCGGGGCATGCCGTCGGGAAAATAGCGTTCGCCCGCGGCGTAGCCTTCGGGCTCGTCCTGGGCGTAGCGGTAGTCCTTGCCAAAACCCAGGTTCTTCATCAAGCGCGTCGGCGCGTTGCGCAGATGCAGCGGCACCGGCCGCGATCCATCGGCGGCGACAAAGGCGCGGGCGGCATTATAGGCCACATACACGGCATTCGATTTGGCAGCGCAGGCGAGGAAGATGACTGCCTCCGCCAGCGCAAGTTCGCCCTCCGGCGAGCCCAGGCGCTCGAATACCTGGCAAGCACTGAGAGTGATGTCCAGCGCCCGCGGGTCCGCCAGTCCGATGTCCTCCACCGCCATGCGCACGATGCGCCGGCCGAGATAGAGTGGGTCAGCGCCGCCATCGAGCATGCGCACCAGCCAGTACAGGGAGGCATCGGGATCGGAGCCCCGCACCGACTTGTGCAGCGCGGAGATCTGATCGTAGAAAGCGTCGCCGCCCTTGTCGAAACGGCGCAGATTGCGTGACAGGGTGGCGTCCACAAAAGCCGGATCGATTCGGCTGGTGCCGCTGGTCTGCGCGGCCGTTCGGATCTGCTCCAACAGATTCAGCAGGCGGCGCGCATCGCCGTCGGCAAAACCGAGCAGCCGCCCCCTGGCGTCTTCGTCAAAAGTCAGGCCCGGCAGGGCCCGCTGGACGGCACGGTCAAACAGGACTCCCAGTTCCTGCTCAGAAAGGCTTTCCAGCACGTAGACGGCCACCCGGGACAACAAGGCGGAATTCACTTCGAACGAGGGATTCTCCGTCGTGGCGCCGACAAAAGTGATCAGCCCCTGCTCCACGAACGGCAGGAAAGCATCCTGCTGGGCTTTGTTGAAGCGGTGGACCTCGTCTACGAAAAGGATGGTGCGTCGCCCGTGGCTTGCCCGCGTCTGTTCGGCTCGGGCCACAGCCTCGCGGATGTCTTTGACGCCGGCGAACACGGCGGACAACGCAACGAACTCGGCGTCGAAAACGGCGGCCATCAACCGTGCCAGCGTGGTCTTCCCCACCCCCGGCGGGCCCCAGAGGATCATCGAATGGGGAGTTTTCGACTCGAACGCCAGGCGCAGCGGCTTGCCGGGGCCGAGCAGAGGCATCTGCCCCACCACCTCGTCGGGCGTCTTGGGCCGCAGCAACTCCGCCAACGGGGCGTAGTTATCCGGCTGAGGAAAAAGATCACTCATTCCTGCCCCAGGGCTTGCGACTCATGGGGCTCGTGACCCTATTCACCCACCACATCCGCGCCCTTGGGCGGGACAAACCGGAACTGACCTTCGTCGACGGCGGCATTGCGCTCGAACTTCTCGAAGTTCAGGAGCGTGACCTGGCCAAAGTTGTCCTGCAGTTCCATGGTCCTGGGCAGGTTGCCGGACAGCCCAATGCGGATATTGGTGAACGTACCATCCTCCGCTTTGGGCGTCGCTTCCAGCCATTCCAGACCATCCGTCTGGCCGGCATTCTTCAGCACGAATTTTTCGTCCCAAGCCTTATCGCCGGACAACAGCGCCGCGGGGCTGGCACCGAGGGCCGCCCCGAGCTTCTTCACCGTCACCTGATTGAGATCCTTGTCGTAAACCCACAGCTTTTCGCCGTCACCCACGATGAGCTGGTAATAGGGTTTATCGTAGGTCCAGCGAAACTTGCCCGGCCGTGCGAACAGCAAGCTACCGCTGGCCTTCTGCGGCGTACGCCCGGATTTGCTGATCACGGTCTGGGAAAACGCGGCCTTCCCGGTTCTGGCGCCTTCGAGAAAGGCGCGGAGCTGCTCGATTCCTCCTGCGCGCAGGGGTGAAGAAAGCAGAGGCAAAAGGGCCAGCAAGGCTATGCGGAAGACGTTCATCGTTCTTTGACATTCCGAGAGTTAGGGACTGCGATGCACCGCAGTCCCGGTGGACTTGCGGCCAGCGGGCAAGTTCACTCGGGCCGGGGCGGCACCAGCACTTCCCGGTTGCCATTGGTTCCCATGGGAGACACCAGGCCCGCCCGCTCCATCTGCTCGATCAGTCGCGCCGAGCGGTTGTAGCCGATGCGCAAATGCCGCTGAACGAGGGAAATCGACGGACGCCTCGTCTTCAGCACGACCTCTACGGCCTGATCGTAGAGGGGATCGGCCTCGCCACTACCGGCCTCGCCATCGACGCTGATTTCGCCATCCCCGTCCAGCGGTGCGCCGTCCAGAATTCCATCCACGTAGTCCGGCTGGCCAATTTCCTTGAGATAGTCCACGACCTTGTGCACTTCGCCGTCGCTGACGAACGCGCCATGGACCCGGGTCGGCAGGCCGGTGCCCGGCGCCAGATATAGCATGTCGCCCTGCCCCAGCAGCGCTTCTGCGCCCATCTGGTCGAGAATGGTGCGGGAATCCACCTTGCTCGAAACCTGGAAGGAAATGCGCGTGGGAATGTTGGCCTTGATCAGACCAGTAATCACGTCCACCGACGGCCTTTGCGTGGCGAGAATCAGGTGTATGCCTGCAGCCCGGGCTTTCTGGGCCAAGCGGGCGATCAGTTCCTCCACCTTTTTCCCAACCACCATCATCAGGTCGGCCAGTTCGTCGATGACCACCACGACGAAGGGTAGAGCCTCCAGCAGTTCGGGCGACTCCGGCGTCAGGGAGAACGGGTTGGCGATGCGCCGCTCGGCCTTCTCGGCCTCCAGCACCTTGGCGTTGAAGCCGGCCAGATTGCGCACGCCAAGGGCAGACATCAATTTGTAGCGCCGATCCATCTCGCCAACGCACCAGTTCAAGGCGTTGGCCGCGTGTTTCATGTCGGTGACGACCGGCGCCAGCAGGTGCGGAATGCCTTCGTAAATCGACAACTCCAGCATCTTCGGATCGACGAGAATCAGCCGCACGTGATGGGGCTCCGACTTGTAAAGCAAGGACAGGATCATGGCGTTGATCGCCACCGATTTACCCGAACCCGTCGTTCCCGCCACCAGCAGATGGGGCATCTTGGCCAGATCCACCACCATGGCCTGGCCGCCGATGTCTTTGCCAAGGGTGAGCGCCAGGGGCGATGCCATGTCCTGGTACGCCACTGAGTCGAGAATTTCTGCCAGCCTTACCACCTGGCGGCGGGAATTGGGAATCTCCATTCCCATGCAGGACTTGCCGGGGATGGTCTCTACCACGCGAATGCTGACAACAGACAGGGCGCGGGCAAGATCCTTGACCAGATTGACCACCTGGCTGCCCTTCACGCCGACCGCCGGCTCGATTTCGTAGCGCGTGATCACGGGCCCCGGATAGGCGGCGATGACTTTCACTTCGACGCCAAAATCCGCCAGCTTCTTCTCGATCAGGCGCGAGGTGAACTCCAGGGTTTCCGGAGAAGGCGGCGGCGTGTCGTGTGTCAGTTCGTCCAGCAACGACAGCGGCGGCAGCGCGCCGCCAGACCCGTCGCGGAACAAAGGCTGCTGACGGTCCGCGTCGCGGCGCTGCGGTTTCGGGAAAGCAGGTTCCCCCGGCTCGATACGCCGCGGTTCCGGCACCTCCTTGCGGCGCCGCTTGACTGCAGCAACTACCTCCTCCGGAACCTGGACCGCGACATCCATCCTGCGGCGGTCACGCAACCGCTCCCATACGCCGGGCAGCGCAAGCACCAGCCGCTCCAGAGCAGAACCCGCATGCTCCGCCAGGTTGAGCCAGGACAGCCCGGTGAACAGACTGAACCCCACCATTACCGTGGCCAGCAGCAACAGCGTGCCACCGAGATGGCCGAAGCCCCGACCAATGGCGCGAGCAGCTTCATGCCCTAACAAGCCTCCCGGATACAGCGGCAGCGTCGCGTGAAGGCTGTGAAAGCGCAACGCCTCCAATCCGCTGCTTGCCAGAAGCAGCATCAGGAAGCCGGCGAGGGAGATGAAAAGCGAGCGACGGTCGGAGAGCAGCCAGCCGTCGATGCGGCGATAGCCCCAGAAAATCAGCAGCAGGAACAGCACCACCCACCACCAGGCCGAGACGCCGAAAAGGTAGAGCAGGACATCCGCCAGCCAGGCACCAAAACGCCCTCCGGGATTGGAGATGTGTTCCACCGCGGCCGTGGCGGACCAGCCTGGATCGGCGCGGTTGTAGCCCCACAAGACCAGGGCCAGATAGGCGGCAGCGCCGCCGAGAACGAGCCAGCGTGCCTCGTGCAGAAGGGCGACGATTCTTTCGGGGAGGGGAGGAGCGGCGGACTTTCTTTCAGACACGCGGCGAGGCACTACGGACGAAGAAGAAGGCACGACCAGACGAGCGGAATTGTAACGGAATAGAATTCCACCCCCCAACTCAAGGGGATGGAAACCCGGCGGTCAATCAGGCGGAGTGAATACGATCGTGCAGGAGGATGCGGCCGTCGCCTTCCTCAATCAAGCCCTGCACCTGCAGGTCTTTCATGACTCGGCTGACCATCTCGCGGGAAGCACCGATCATCTTGGCGATGTCCTGCTTGGAAATCTTGCGGGTGACGACCTGCTGACCATTGACGGTGTCCGCCATGTCCAGCAGCAGCCGGGCGACGCGCCCGTAAACGTCCATCAGAGCCAGGCTCTCGATCTTGCGGTCGGCTTTGCGCAAACGGGCCACCAGATTGCGCATGATGTAATGTGAGACCTCGAAGTTCTCTTGCAGGACGCGTTTGAAGTCGGATTTCGCGATCACCACCAGATCTGACGGAATCACGGCGACCACAGTGGCAGAACGGGGATTGTCGTCGAGAACGCCCATTTCGCCGAAAAGCTCGCCGGGGCCCAGCATGGAGAGAATGACCTCCCTGCCCTCCTCGTCGCTGACCAGGACTTTCAGGCTGCCGGACAAAACCAGGTACACGAAATCGGTTCGGTCGCCAGCGTGCACAACGGTGACGTTGCGGCCGACGCGGCGCATCATCGCCACTCGGGCGATGGCCTGCAAGCTCGCTTCCGGCAAGCCATTGAACATCGAGAAAGTTCGAAGCGCCGCAGAGGTAACGCCGTTTCCGGTAACCATAGCCACCCTTAATTCCGGTTGCCACCCCAGAGGTGCCTTTGGCTACGCGCCTCAATGGGATACACCATGTTTTAGTTGCAAAGGATTATAGGGCATTCGTCCCGCGGCGGGATACGACCGACCCGATTCCTGAGTAGTCCATAAGTCGTAGCCGAGGACAGAACCGCGCAGGGCCTCCCGCGTTGATGGCTGGCCGGGATACCGCCCGAGGCTTGCGTATAATCGGCCGCTCGTCCCGCATTGCAAGAGGAAACGCCATGGCATCGACGCGTCACTGCCGATTGTTGATTCTTGGGTCCGGCCCCGCCGGCTACACCGCCGCGGTGTACGCCGCCCGCGCCAACCTGAAGCCGGTGCTGATCACCGGCCTCGCCCAAGGCGGGCAACTGATGACGACGACGGACGTGGACAATTGGCCCGCCGATGCGGAGGGTGTCCAGGGTCCCGACCTGATGGCCCGCTTCGAGCAGCACGCCAAGCGCTTCGACACTGAGTTCATCTTCGATCAGATCCATACGGTGAGGCTCGCCGAAAAGCCCATGGTGCTGATCGGCGACAGCGGGACGTACACCTGCGACGCGCTCATCGTCGCCACCGGCGCGACGGCCAAGTATCTCGGCCTGCCGTCCGAACAAACTTTCTCCGGAAGGGGCGTATCCGCCTGCGCCACCTGTGACGGTTTCTTCTATAAGGGCCAAGACGTGGCCGTGATCGGCGGGGGCAATACGGCCGTGGAGGAAGCCCTTTACCTGGCGAATATCGCCCGCCACGTCACCCTCGTGCATCGCCGTGACAAGCTGCGGGCGGAGAAGATCATGCAGGACAAGATCTTTGAGCGGGAAAAGGCCGGCAAGATCACCATCGAGTGGAATCACGCCCTTGATGAGGTACTGGGGGATCCATCCGGCGTGACCGGCATGCGCATCAAGAACGTTCAAACCGGCGCGACGAAAGAAGTGACTCTGCACGGCGTGTTCATCGCCATCGGCCATGCCCCCAACACCGAAATCTTCGCCGGCCAACTGGCAATGGAGAACGGTTACATCGTCACCCAGGGCGGGCGCAATGGCAACGCCACCGCCACCAGCGTGCCCGGCGTGTTTGCCGCCGGAGACGTGCAGGACCACATCTATCGCCAGGCCGTGACCTCGGCCGGCACCGGTTGCATGGCGGCGCTGGACGCCGAACGATATCTGGACGGCCTCGACAACCAGTAGGACGCTGGCAGCCCGGGCCGGCGAGCACACGAGCACCGAAACGCGCGTCGCACGGGTTGCGTATTGCCCGGTTTCCGGCAAACTCTCTCCCATGAGGAGCCCGAAGCGGGGCCGCACCGCCCTCCCCACTGACGACGAACTTGCCTTGTTTCACCGCGCGGTGAGCGGCGCCAAGCCGCTGCAACATGATCGCGTGCATCACGAGCCGCCGCCCCCACGCCCCATCCCGCGCCAACGCCAACTCGACGATCGCGCCGTTCTGGACGAGTCGCTCGCCGGAGCATCTGCACTCGAATTGGCGCTGGAAGGAGGCGATGAACCAGCCTTCCAACGGCCTGGCGTCGGACGCAATGTGCTGCGAGATTTGCGCCGCGGACGCTGGGTGGTGCAGGACGAAATCGATCTGCACGGAGCAACGCGCGCAGAAGCCCCGGAACTGCTGGCAGCGTTCGTCGCCCAAGCGCTGCGCCGCGGTTTGCGCTGCGTGCGGGTGATCCACGGAAAAGGCCTCGGATCTCCCGGACGGGAGCCGGTGCTCAAGACTTATGTCAGGGCGTGGCTTGCGCGGCGGGAGGAAGTCCTGGCCTATTGCCAGGCGCGAGCCGTCGAAGGCGGGGCGGGCGCCGTGGTGGTCTTGATCCGGGCACCACGCTGAACCCGCCTTTCCAGCCCGGCAACCGCACGGTTCCTGAGCATCGGCCGGGCGCGCCGGTGGCTTGGCCCCCCGATCGCCCGCTGCGGAACGCTCCCGCGGGTCGGCGGGCGGGAGAAGAAATCAGACCGGGATCAGATTGCGGCTTCGTTGGTCTCACCGGTGCGAATCCGCACCACCTGTTCGACTGCGGTAACGAAAATCTTGCCATCACCAATCTTGCCGGTTCGGGCCGACTTGATGATCGCCTCGAGTGCCTGCTCGACGATGGCTTCGGTCACGACCACCTCAACCTTGATCTTCGGCAGGAAATCCACGACGTACTCGGCACCGCGATAAAGTTCGGTGTGGCCTTTCTGGCGGCCGAAACCTTTCACTTCGGTGACAGTGAGGCCGGTAATGCCCACTTCCGACAAGGCCTCGCGCACCTCGTCCAGCTTGAAAGGCTTGATGATCGCTTCGATCTTCTTCATGCATCGCTCCTGGTGTTGAACCTCGGGGTTCGCCGCGGCCTCGGTCGCCCTGCAACCCGCCGTTCGCGCCCCGCGGCTAGTATTCGTCCGGGTAATCCGATGTTATCGGATAGCGCCAATCCTTGCCGAAACCCCGACGGGTTACCCGAATCCCCAATGGGGCCTGGCGGCGCTTGTATTCACTGCGCTTCAGCATGCCTACCACCCGGCGCACGGCAGCGGGGTCAAGGCCTTGCGCGATCATCTCCCGTGGGGATTCGTCACGCTCCATGTAGCTCTCGATGATGGCATCGAGCACCTCGTAGGGCGGCAGCGTGTCCTGGTCCATCTGCCCCGGCTTCAGTTCCGCCGAGGGCGGCCGCGTGATGATGCGCTCCGGAATCACGGGCGACACGCGATTGCGGTAACGGGACAGCCGATACACCATCGTCTTCAAGATATCCTTGATGACGGCGAATCCGCCGGCCATGTCCCCGTAGAGCGTGGCGTAGCCCACCGCCATCTCGCTCTTGTTGCCGGTCGTCAGAACGATGACGCCTTCCTTGTTGGACAGGGCCATCAGGATCATGCCGCGAATGCGCGCCTGCAGGTTCTCCTCGGTGGTATCGGCGGGTTTCCCCCGGAACTCCTGGGCCAGTATCTCCGCGAAAACGTTCATCGCCGGGGTGATGGCAATCTCGTCGTAGCGGATGCCAAGGTTCCGCGCGAGGGTCCGCGAGTCTTCCAGGCTGATCGCCGACGTGTAGGGGGAAGGCATCATCACGGCGCGCACCTTCTCCGGCCCCAACGCATCCACGGCAACACACAAGGTCAGCGCCGAATCGATGCCGCCCGACAGGCCGACGATGGCCCCGGGGAAACGATTCTTGGCGAGGTAGTCGCGCACGCCCAGGACCAGCGCCGCGTAAATGGCCTCTTCGGTTTCCTGGGCGGGAGCAATGGCGGCAGGGCGGATATCCCCGTCAGCGTATTCCAGGAGCGCCAATGCCTCGGCAAAAGACTCCGCCTGGAACACCAAATCGCCGGCCCGATTGAGAGCAAACGACGCGCCGTCGAACACCAGTTCGTCCTGCCCGCCGACCATGTTGGCGTAGATGACCGGCACGCCGGTATCGGTGATGCGGTCCCTCAGCACCTCGTAGCGCTGAGCTTGTTTGTTGATGTGGTAGGGCGAAGCATTCAGCGCCAGGAGCAGTTCAGCTCCTTCCCGGCGCGCGGCATCCGCAGCGCCCTCTTCCCACACGTCAGCGCAGATGTTGATGCCGACGCGCACGCCATGAACGTCCACCACGCAGGGCTTGGCGCCACAACTAAAGTAGCGCTCCTCGTCGAAAACCTCGTAGTTGGGCAGGCGGTGCTTGCGATAGGTCGCGACGACAGCCCCATCGCGCAACAGGGAAGCGGCGTTGAAGCGCTTGTCGCCCTCTTCTTCCGGATGGCCGACCAGGATGGCGATGCCCGGGTCAGCTTCGGCGAGTGCGACCAGTTCCCTCTGGCAGGCACGGAAAAAATCCGGCCGCAGCAACAGATCCTCCGGCGGATAACCACACAAAGCGAGTTCCGGAGTGACCACCAAGTGGGCCCCCGCGGCGCGGGCACGCGTCGCGAACTGCAGAATTCGCTGGACATTCCCGGCGATGTCGCCAACGGTGCAGTTGATCTGGGCGACGGCAATTTTGAGCGTTTTCATGGGCGCGTAACTATACAACAGAAGCCAATCTTCCTCCCGGCTCGGACCAGCCTCGATAGCCGACGGGCTTGCTGCGGCAGAGCCAACGTCCGGATAATCCAACGCTGCCAGAATCCAGTTTGCCGAGTGGCGGACAAATCGCGCCCCGGCACCCGATCCACCGCGCGAAGCCCCGATCCTAACCATGGAGTTACGACCCGTCTCTGCCATCGCCGACGTAAGCCCTGTCCAGTGGGATGCTCTCGCCGCCGGACACCCCTTTCTGCGCCACACCTTTCTGCAGGCGTTCGAGGCGACGGGTTGCGCCAGCCCCGCATCCGGATGGTCACCCCACCACCTCACCCTCTGGGACGGCAATAGTCTGGCGGGGGCGGTCCCGCTTTACGAAAAGACGCACTCTTACGGCGAGTTCGTGTTCGATTGGGCTTGGGCCGAAGCTTACGAACGCGCCGGTTTGGCCTACTACCCGAAACTGCTGACCGCTGTTCCCTTCACCCCCGTGCAGGGGCCGCGCTTTCTCGCCCGCGACGCCCGCGTCAGGGACGCTCTGATAGAGGAATGCCTGCGCTGGGTGCACAACTCGCAGGCTTCATCCTGGCATGTGCTGTTCCCGACTGCAGAAGAGGCTGAGCAGCTCACCGGCCGAGGCCTGATCATCCGGCGCGGCGTGCAGTTCCACTGGCAGAACCGCGGCTACCGTGATTTCGCGGATTTTCTCGACACCCTCACCCGGGACAAGCGCAAGAAGATTCGCCAGGAACGGCGCAAAGTAACCGAAGCCGGCGTGAGCTTGCGCCGATTGCCGGGCCGTGACCTGCAGCGCCCGGACTGGGAATTCTTCTACCGCTGTTATTGCCGCACTTTCTACGACCTGGGCCGCATGCCGTACCTGAATCTCGACTTCTTTCTGCAAGTTGGCGCAGCCATGGCGGAGAACGTGCTGATGGTCGTCGCCGAACAGGCCGGAAAGCCTATCGCCGCAGCGCTGGACGTTCTTGACGGGGTCAGCCTATACGGACGCTACTGGGGTGGCCTGGAGTTCGTCAGCGGCCTGCACTTCGAGACCTGCTACTACCAGGGAATCGAATATTGCATCGAGAAGGGGCTAAATACGTTCGAGGGCGGCGCCCAGGGCGAACATAAACTCGCCCGGGGCTTCGAACCGGAGGCCACGCTGTCCGCCCACTGGCTGCGAGACCCGCGTTTTGCCGACGCCGTGGCCCGATTCCTCGCAAGGGAGTCCCAAGGCGTCGACCTCTACCTCGACGAGCTGGAAGAACATACCCCGTTCAAGTGAGTGGGGCACGCAATCCATCCAACCTAGCCGCCAAGCACGGCGACCACGCCGATGGGCATCAATAGGCCGGCTTTTCCTTGGCGTTGTTGTAGCGCTCCACGCCGGCCATGATTTCCCGCTTGGCTTCTTCGGCGCCCACCCATCCCTGGGCCTTGACGAACTTGCCGGGCTCCAGATCTTTGTAGTGCTCGAAGAAGTGGGCGATCTGGTCGAGGGTTATCTGCGGGAAATCGCGCGGCGACTCGATGTCGCGATACATCGTAGTCAGCTTGTCCACCGGCACGGCGAGCAGCTTGGCATCGCCGCCCGCCTCGTCGACCATGCTGAACATGCCCACCGGCCGGCAACGCACCACCGTTCCCGGGGCAAGCGCGAACGGCGTCACCACGAGGACGTCCACGGGGTCGCCATCATCGGCGATGGTATGGGGAATGTAGCCGTAGTTGCAGGGGTAGTGCATCGAGGTCGCCATGAAGCGATCGACGAAAATGGCGCCAGACTCTTTGTCCACCTCGTACTTGATGGGATCGGCGTGCATCGGAATCTCGATGATCACGTTGAAGTCGTTCGGCAGATCCTTGCCGGACGGTACGCTGTTCAGAGCCATGGGCTACCCCTTTGAAAACTCGCGATTATAGCTTGCAGGGTAAGCCCCTGGAAGCCGTCCAAGACCGGCCGGGACGGTGACCGCCCATCAGTCAGTGTCGAATCCCGCATCGGCAATGGCCACGCGGACGGCGTCAATGCCCAGCGCCGCGGGATCGAAGACGACGCGCGCTTCACCCCGCTCCAGAGAAACATCAACTTCGGCCATACCCGGAAGCTCCTTCAGCACGGCCGATACGCTACTGACGCAACCGCCACATTTCATTCCCTGTACTTTGATGACTGCCGTTTCCACTGCCCGCCTCCTTTTCGCCCACACCGATGGACCCGCTTCAGTCTCGCCGCGGCCGCCAACGCCGCAATAGTAGCGAATTGGACACCACCGACACCGACGACAATGCCATCGCCGCGCCGGCAATCACCGGATTCAGGAAGCCGAGTGCCGCCAGGGGGATGCCCAAGACGTTGTAGAAGAAAGCGAAGAACAGGTTCTGCCGGATCTTTCGCAGCGTCGCGCGGGACAGATCGATGGCGTCCACCACGCTCATCAGATCGTCTTTCATCAGGGTCACGTCCGCCGCATCCACCGCCACACCCAGACCACCGCCGATGGCGAAGCTGACGTCCGCGGCCGCGAGGGCCGGCGCATCGTTGATTCCGTCGCCCACCATGCCCACGCGCCGCCCCTGGGACTTAAGGCCTTGTACTGCCGCAGCCTTGTCCGCCGGCAACACCTCTGCGCGAAAGTCCGCGATTCCCGCTTCTGCTGCAATGGCGGCGGCCGTGACCGGGTTATCGCCGGTCAGCATTACCACAGCGATATCCCATTGTTGCAGCATGCGAACAGCCGCCCCGGAGGTGGGCCGCAATTTGTCGGCCACGGCGATCACCGCCAGAACCTGTGACTCCGAAGCCAGCGCCGCCAAGGTCTTGCCGCCCTGCCTGAGGGGCGCTAGAACGGATTCCGGGATTTCAAAGCCCGGCTCCTGCACGAAACCCACCGAACCCAGCCGATACCTGGCCGCCCCCACCCGCCCCACGACACCTTTTCCCGGCTCCGCCTCCACCTGCTCAGCACGTAGCGGCAGGGTGGATTCGCCCACCGCGGCATCGAGAATAGCGACAGCCAAGGGGTGAGAAACGCCCTGCTCCAGGCCTGCGGCGATGGCCAGAATTTCGTCGCGGCTTGCCGAAGCCAAGGGGACGACATCGGTCACCACGGGTTTTCCCGCGGTAAGGGTACCGGTCTTGTCCAGGGCCAGCACACCGATGCGCTCCGCCAGTTCCAGCGCCTCGGCATTCTTCACCAGGATGCCCGCCGCTGCGCCGCGCCCCGTCCCCACCATGATGGCCGTCGGCGTGGCCAGGCCAAGGGCACAGGGACAGGCAATGACCAGAACGGCGACCGCGTTCACCAAAGCCGGGGCCAGATCACCGCTCCACCACCACCAACCGCCGAAAGTCAGCATGGCGATGGACACCACCACCGGGACGAACACGGCAGCAATGCGGTCCGCCAGCCGCTGCACCGGTGCCTTCGATCCCTGGGCCTGTTCCACCAGGCGAATGATGCCCGCCAACAGCGTATCGCTGCCGACGCCGGTCGTCCGGCAGCGCAACAGGCCCGTGCCGTTCACGGTCGCGGCAAAGACCGTGTCACCGACCTCCTTCCGTCGCGGCATGCTCTCGCCGGTCAGCATGGCCTCGACGACGGCTGAGGCCCCTTCCAAAATCGCACCGTCAACCGGCACCGTGTCACCGGGTCGAACCAAGAAGACATCGCCGGGGTGAAGGGTTTCGACGGCGACTTCTACGATCCGGCCATCCCGCTCAGCCAAAGCCGTTTGCGGCTGCAGGCGAACCAGCGCCTCGATCGCGGCCGTAGTCTTTGCCTTGGCACGCGCCTCCAGCAGCTTTCCCATCAGCACCAGGGTGATGATGGTCGCCGATGCCTCGAAATAGACGCTGAGATGGGTCAGATCGAGCGCGGTCACCACCACGCTGTAGAAGTAGGCCATGCTGGTGCCGAGGGCGACGAGCACGTCCATGTTTCCGTTGCCACCCCGCAGGGCATTGAACGCGCCGACGTAGAATCGCCAGCCGACCCAGAACTGGACCGGCGTCGCGAGTGCCAATTGTAGCCAGCGCGGCAAAACGTCGTGGTGGCCGGCACCGAACATCCAGAGCATCTGCGCCACCAATGGCAGCGTCAGGAGGGCGGCAAAGGCGAAACGAAGCGCCTCAGCCCGGAAGGCCGCCGCTCTCCGGGCCCGCTCCCCGTCGCGCGAGCCTGCGGTCAGGACCCGCGCATCGTAGCCTGTGCGACGTATCGCCGCGACTAGGGCTTGCGGATCCACCAGCCCCGGCGTGTAACGCACCCGAGCGGTTTCGGCGGCGAAGTTCACCGTCGCCGCTTCAACCCCGGGCTGGCGCTGCAGGACGGTCTCGATGCGTTGGGCACAGGCCGCGCAGGTCATGCCCGAGATAGACAGATCGAACCCCCGCGAGGGGACTCTGAAGCCGGTCTTCGCGATGGTTTCCACCAGCCGCTCGCCCGTAACGGCGGCGCGGTCGAAAACGACCTGGGCACGCTCGCTGGCGAAATTGACATTCGCCGTCACGCCGGGCAAGCGGTTCAGTTGCTTTTCGATGCGCGCAGCGCAGGCCGCGCAGGTCATCCCTTCGATAGGCAGGTCGATCGTCGAAGTCGCTTCAGTACGGCTCATGGCTTGGGCGGTGGGGCGTGCTGTTTCGCCAACAGGACCGGGACGTGGGACAGGTGCACAACTTTGCTGGCAACCGACCCCAGGAGTGCCGTAGACAGCGCGCCGCGCCCATGAGTGCCAAGACAGATCAGTTCACAGCCCAGTTCGCCGGCAACCCTCACGACGGTTTCCGCCACCGAACCAACATGGATATGGGGCGTGAAGGCCAGCCCGGCCTCATCCAAAAGGATTGCCGCAGCACTGAGCGCCTGCTCGCCTTCTTCTCGATAGTAAGTGTCGAGCACTTCCCGGCTGACGTGCTCGGCGGCAAACGCAATGGGAACCGGCGGATGCACGAACAGCAGGTGCACGTTGGGCGCCTCGCGCAGGCGCGCGCAAAAATCGATCAGCGTGCGAACGCCCAGCAAAGAGGCATCGGAGCCGTCATGGGCGAGGAGCACTTTCAGCGCCGCGTCGGAACGAATCAAACCCCCGTTCAGTTCAGTCATGAGTATGCACCCCCTGCCAGATTTGGCCACCTAGAGTGGCCGTATTGATCAGTCCAAAAACCCCGAAGGCGATAACCAGCAGCCCCGCCGCCAAGCGTACGGCGGGCCGCGCGCAGAACCCGCGCAATCGCGTCAGCAATGCCGCGGCAAGAAGCAGATTGGGCAATGTGCCCAGTCCAAAAGCAAGCATCAGGGAAGCGCCGCGCCACGCACCACCCGACACCAGCGCAACAGCCAGAGCCGAATAGACCATGCCGCAGGGAAGAAATCCCCAGAGCAGGCCAAGGGGCAGCGCCTGTGCCACAGTGCGTGCGGGCAACCAGCGGCGGCTCAAGGGCTGGAGACGGGCCCAAATCTTCTGGCCGAGTCTTTCCGTGAAAGCCAACGACCAGGTCGCTCCAGCCAGGTAGAGTCCCAGCGCCAGCAACATCAGATTGGCGAAGACGTAGAGTAGCCATTGCACCGGGAGCCAATCCTGCAGTACCTCGCCCATGCCACCGCCGATGGCTCCAAGTGCAGCCCCCGCCAGCACGTAGGAACTCAGGCGTCCGACGTTGTACGCCAGGTGAAGATTCCATTGAGGGCGGCTGCCCGGTGACTGCAGGGTCAGGGCGCTGACGATTCCGCCGCACATCGCGACGCAGTGGGTACCGCCCAGCAGGCCAATAAGGAAGACGGCGGTGTAGCCGGTGTCGGGCATGCGCGAATCGGGCTGTCAAACGGACCGGGAGTATCCCATGCCCAGCGCAAGCGCCGGAGAGGAAGAACAGGCTTGGCCTTGGCCTGCCCGTCAGATTACCTTGGAGTAGCGGGCACGGGCGCGGTCAAAGCGCAAATAGCGATCGAACACCATCGCAATCGCCCGCACCAACATGCGCCCACGAGGCAGGACGGTGATCCACTTGTCGTCGAGCGCCAGGAGGCCCGCGCTCTCCATTTCCCGCAGATCCCGAATCTCTGAAGCAAAATACGAGGAAAAGTCGATGAGGTGGGCAATCTCCAGGGACTCGATGGAGATCTCGAAATGGCACATCAGGGCCTGGATGATGGAGCGGCGCAGCAGGTCGTCAGCGGTCAGTTCCAGCCCACGCATCACCGGCAGGCGCCCTGCGTCCAGAGAGTCATAGTACTCGTCCAGGGTGCGGAAATTCTGGCTGTAGCTGGGCCCGACTTTGGAGATCGACGATACGCCGAACGCCATCAGGTCACACTCGGCGTAGGTCGAGTAGCCCTGGAAGTTGCGATGCAGCCGCCCCTGGCGCTGAGCGACAGTCAACTCGTCCGTGGGTCGCGCAAAATGGTCCATCCCGATATAAACGTACCCCGCCTCGGTGAGGCGGCGAATGGCCAGGGAGAGGATCTGCAGTTTGGCTTCGGCGGAAGGAAGCTCCGCTTCGACTATCCGCCGCTGGGGCTTGAAGACGTGAGGCAGGTGAGCGTAGTTGTACACCGACAAGCGGTCCGGCGCCAGCCGAATGACTTCTTCCAGGGTACGGTTGAAGCTGATCACGTTCTGCTTGGGCAGCCCGTAGATCAAATCCACCGAGACCGACTTGAAGCCGCTGCCCCGCGCGGCTTCGATCACACTGCGCGTTTCCTCGATCGTCTGGACGCGATTGACTGCCTCTTGCACCGCAATGTCGAAATCCTGCACGCCGACGCTCATGCGGTTGAAGCCGAGGCTCCCCAGCAACGCCACAGTCGCCGCGTCCACCTTGCGCGGGTCGACTTCGATCGAATACTCACCGTTGGGCACGAGCCGGAACTGGCTGTGAATCGACTCCATCACACGCTGCAACTCGTCGTGGGACAGAAAAGTCGGCGTACCGCCGCCAAAATGCAACTGCACGACGTCCCGGCGACCATCCAGACAACCCGCCTGCAGGGCCATCTCTTTGTCCAGGTACTTCAGATACTTGGCCGATCTGCCGTGATCCTTGGTAATGATCTTGTTACAGGCGCAGTAATAGCAGATCGTGTTGCAGAAGGGGATGTGAACGTATAATGAAAGGTCTCGACTGATGCCGCCTACCGTGCGCTTGGCAAGCCACACGCGATAGGCGTCCGCATCGAATGCCTCGACGAACCGGTCCGCGGTCGGGTAAGACGTGTATCGGGGTCCGTTGACATCAAATCGGCGGATGAGTTGCGGGTCGAAAACGAGATCTGTGTAGCTTGAAGTCATCTAACTGGTGACCTACCTCCAGGCGGAGAAAGATGTCAGAGAGACCCGATAGTCGCGTTGA
>JBAWHH010000036.1:0-4136 GCA_049593715.1 Rhodocyclaceae bacterium | reverse complement strand
CGATGGCGAACTCTTCCACCAGCCGCTCGGTCAGCGTGCGGACGGCACGCTCTATCAGGCCGGAACGGTCGTAGACGGGCACGATCTCCACGCCCGGCGGAAGGGAACCGGCCAGCGCCGCCAGCTTTTCCTTCACCGCGGCGATGGTGGCCAGGGCGTTCTTGCCGGAGCGCATGACGATGACGCCCCCCACCACCTCGCCTTCACCGTCCAGTTCGGCAATGCCGCGGCGCATTTGCGGCCCCAACTGCACCCGCGCCACGTCCTTGAGCAGTACCGGCGTGGCGCCCTCGCCCATCCCCACAGGAATGCTGCGGAAGTCCTCCAGGCTTTTCAGGTAGCCGCTGGCGCGCACCATGTATTCCGCCTCGCCCAGTTCAATGGCGGAACCGCCCGTTTCGGCGTTGGCCTGGCGCAGCGCTTCGACGACTTTACCCAGGGGAAGGCCGAAAGCGCGCAGCCGGTCCGGATCCACCACCACCTGGTACTGCCGCACCATGCCGCCCACCGTTGCCACCTCGGCCACATTGGGCACGGAACGCAGTTCATACTTGAGGAACCAATCCTGCAGCGCCCGCAGTTGCGCCAGGTCCGTGCCGCCGCTGCGGTCCACCAGCGCGTATTCGTAGATCCAGCCCACGCCGGTGGCGTCCGGGCCCAGTTCCGGCGCCACACCCGGCGGCAGCCGGCCCTGGGCCTGGTTGAGGTATTCCAGCACCCGCGAGCGTGCCCAGTAGAGATCGGTGCCATCCTCGAACAGCACATAGACAAATGAATCGCCAAAGAACGAATAGCCGCGCACCGTCTTCGCCCCCGGCACCGACATCATGGTGGTGGTCAGCGGATACGTAACCTGATCCTCCACCACCCGCGGGCTCTGTCCCGGATAAGCGGTCTTGACGATGACCTGGACGTCGGAAAGGTCGGGAATCGCGTCCAGCGGCGTGCGCAATACCGCCACCACGCCCGCCGCGCTGACCATCAGGGTAGTGAGGAGCACCAGAAAGCGATTGGCGACGGACCAGCGGATGAGGCTAGCAATCATGGCCCACGACCTATTTGCGCGGCGCGATGCGGGTGATGATCCACTTGCTCCCTTCGACGCGGAACTCGAAATCCACCTCGGCGCCCACGGCAAGGCCGCGCAGCAGTTCGGGGCTGGCGACGGGGAAGTTCATGGTCATGCCCGGCATGTTCATCGACGCCACCGGACCGTGGGCAATCTCCAGCTTGCCGGCGGTGCGGTCGATGGCTTCGATCTTGCCGCTGGCCTTGTGCCCGGTCTTCGCGTCGTCCGCGGCCGGCTTGGCGGCGCGGCGCTCGGCCCCGCCGTGGCTGGCATGGTCGTTTGCGGCCACCACGGTTGCGCCGGCGGCCGGAGCAGCGGATTGCAGGCGCTGCACCGCGGTGTTGAGACTGGCTTCCGAATCGATGAGGAACTGGCCCGAGGTCACCACTTTCCGGCCGGCCGCAAGCCCCGAGAGGATCTCGGTCTTGCCGCCCGCTTCGGCCCCGGTCTTGACCTCGGCCACGTCGAAACGGCCCGCTTCGGCGGCGACGATGACCACGCTGCGGCGGCCGGTTTCAATCACCGCTTCGCTGGGAACGAGCAGGCGTTCCGCGCCGCTACCGTCGTTGAAGCTCACGCGGGCGAGCATGCCGGGGCGGAGGCTGCCCTCGGGATTGGGAACGGGAATGCGGGCGCGCAGAGTCCGCGTGTTTCCGCCGACTTCCGGGTAGACGTAGTCCACGGTGCCGCTTACGGCACGGTCAGGCAGGGCAGCGAAACGCACATCGGCCCGCCGACCCACGGCGACGCCTGTGGCGTCGCGCTCCGGAACTTCGGCGATCACCCACAGCCGGCCCAGATCCGTCACCGTGACCAGCGGCGCACCCGCCATCACGACCTGACCGAGACGGGCCGGCAATTCGCTGACGATGCCCGCGGCCGGCGCCACGACGGGAATGCGCCGAACAACGGCACCGCGCCGCGCCAGGGCATCGATCTGCCCGTCACCAAGACCAAGCAGGGACAGCCTTTCCCGCGCGGCAGCGACCAAGGGCCGGTCGCCGGCCTTGTGGGCCAGAAGGTATTCCTCCTGGGTAGCGATGAGTTCAGGGGAAGTCAAGGTCAGCAGCACCTCGCCCCGCCGGACCGGCTGGTCGAGCCGGCGTACCGCCTGGCTTTCGATGTACCCGCCGACGCGGGACTGCACCACGATCACCCGGTCGTCCGCCGGGCGCAACGTGCCCACCGTCTCCAAACCGCGGTCCAGCCTGCCCTTCTCCGCCACCGCCAGGCGCACACCCATGTTCTGGATGACGCGCGGATCGATGGTCACGCCACCCGCGGCCACCCCCTCGTCCGCATATTTGGGCACCAGATCCATGTCCATGAAAGGCGACTTGCCCGGCTTGTCGAAATGGCTCTGGGGCACCATGGGGTCGTACCAGTAAAGAATCTTGCGCGCCGTCTCGGACACCGTTGGCGCGGAGGATTTGTGCAGGGCAAACCCGCCAACGCCGAGGGCGGCCCCCAGAACAGTGGCGACGGCGGCAGTGAGGACGAGCTTAGTGTTGGCTTTCATGGTCTTCTCCGGTGTCTTCGAAATAGGCAAGTTGCAGGCGAGCGCGGGCCACCTGGGTGGCAAGCTGAATGCGGGTCATGCGGGCTTCCAGCTCGGCGCGGCGCGCCTCCAGTACGGCAACCAGTCCGCCACGGCCGCTGCGGTAGTTGGCCAGGGCAGCGTCCACCCGGCGATGGGCGTCCGGCACAAGTTCGCGGTCGAAGCGGGCGAGGCGGGCCTCACCGCCCTGCCATTCCGCGTAGAGAGCGGAGACCTCCGCCTGCAAAGCGCGCAGGTGATCCTCGCCCATGGCCTGTGCCCGTTCCAGGCGCGCCTGGCGGGTGGCGATGCCGCGGTCCTGGCGGTTTTTCGGGAACAGGGGCAGATCCATGGCGAACTGGATCGACACCATGTCGCCGAATTCCCGCGCCCGCCGTCCGTAGCCGATCTCGATGCTCTTGTCGGGGGCGGATGCTTCCCGCGCCAGGGCCAGTTCCGCCTCGGCCAGGGTCACTTCGGCGCCGGAAGTGCCGTGCCCCGGATGGCTGGCGAGGCGGTCCAGGAGCTGCGCCAGGGGACGCGGCGCAGCCCGTTGCGGCAAGCTTTCCGCCGGATCTCCGGCGGCGGCGGGCCCGATCCAGCGCCCGAGTTCGGCGCGGGCCTTGTCCGCCTGGATCTGCAGTTCACTTTCGCGGTCCCGCGTCATGGTGAGCATTTGCCGCGCCGCCAATACATCGGCTTGACTGCCCTGGCCGGCGACGGTGCCGATGCGGGTCGCCTCCACCTGGCGCGCTGTCTCGGCATGCAGGGTGGCGATCTGGCCGAGCTGCTGGCGAGCACCCACCAAGGCGACGTAGGCCAGGGCGGCATCGCGCCGAATGGCTTGTCGCTGGGCAGCCAGTTCGGCCACTGCGCGCTCCGCTTCGGCCTCTCCGCGGCGGCGGCGTAGCGCGCGCTTGTCGCCGCCCGGGATCGCCTGTTCGATGGCGACCATGGCCTGGGTCATGGGATCGCGATTGAGGGCAAAGCTGTCGGCCGGTACGTTCTGCAGGCCAAGCTTTAGGCGGGGATCGGGCAACTGGGCTTCGGCGACGGCGCCCTCGCGGCCGGCGCGCACTTCCGCCTGCAGCGCGGCCAGTGCCGGCTGGTTCTCCAGCGCAAGCTGTTGAACGCGCGCCAGGGTCAGCGGTGGTCCCGCCGACGCAGTGAGGGGAGACAAGGCGGGCAGCCAGACGAGCACCGCCAGAAGGCTCGCGCGGCCAGATCGGGAGAAAAGGTGATCGCCCGCCTCTGGCGTGGGCTGCTGGGCCCGGCCAAAGCCGGGCTGAAAACAGAAGAACATGGAAACCTCCGCAGCAGGGAAAAACAGGGCGCGGGCAAACCGCGCCGCTTGTCACCAAGCTGGCAGGAGGCTAACTACGGAAAACCTGGAACAGGATCGGGATGGGAGGATCACCGCCGGCCACATCGTCCGGCCGCGGGGCGAGAAGGTGTTTGTCCGTGGCGTCAGCCGCCAGGGGCACGATCAGCGGCGGCAGCACCGCCACCGCGGGAACGTCCACCTGGGGC
>JBAWHH010000035.1:0-6650 GCA_049593715.1 Rhodocyclaceae bacterium | reverse complement strand
GCGCACTTTGATGAGCAGCACCGGCCTGCCGGCGCGCCTGATCGGCGCCACCAACCTGCGGCCACGCGCAGAAGTCAGGCTGGTGCTTGGCCGCGACGCCTTGGAACGTTGGGACGGATAGCGCCGGCATCCCGCCTTGGCGGCCGGCCGGCGGCCGTTCCTGATCCGGCGTGCCGTCATCCCACGGAGTCTCCTGCGGCAAGCGCCGGGTGCGCCCAGGTCATGAGAGCCCCCTGCCCCTGAACCTCCAACACCGCGATCCGGGAAGCCCCCCTGCGCCGAAGGCGCATTGGCTCAACAGGGAGCGCTTCGTCGCCTATCCCCGGATCGTCCTGGCGCTGTTTGTGATCATCGGCGGGGCGTGGGTTGCCCTGTCCAAGGACCTGGTTGATCCGGTCGGCAAACCCCTGGGGTACGACTTCATCGCCTACTGGGCGGCATCCCATCTGGCCCTCGCTGGGCAACCGCAGGATGCCTACAACCTCCAGGTGCTGTTAGAGGCGGAGAGAGCCGCCGTACCCGCGAATACAACGATCTTTCCGTGGTATTACCCGCCGACGTTCTATCTGGTGGTGCTGCCACTGGCGTTGCTGCCTTACCTCGCCGCGTATTTCACTTTCGTCCTGACGACGTTTGCGGCCTATTTCGCCACTTTCCGGCGTGTGGTGACTGGCCGGGAGGCAACGGTCTGCCTCATCGCGTTCCCCGGACTGTGGATCAACTTTGCGCATGGACAGAACGGCTTCCTGACGGCCGCCCTGGCGGCAGCGGCATTGTTGTGCCTGCAGAGCCGCCCCTACTGGTCCGGTGTGCTCATTGGCCTCCTGGCCATCAAGCCCCATCTGGCAATCCTGTTTCCCATCGCGTTGATCGCCTGCGGCGCCTGGCGCACGTTTGCGGTTGCGGGGCTGGTCGCGACGCTATTCCTGGCCGTTGGCACCTTCGTTTTCGGCCAGGCAACCCTGACGGCGTTCTTTGGCAGCCTGTGGATGCCGCGAGCGATCGTCGAAACCCTGGGCAGCCATTTGTGGCTCAAGATGCCGACGCCCATTGCCATGGCGCAGATGCTGGGCATGCCGCCGCTGCCGGCGCGCCTTTTGCACGCCGCAGTGGCCTGTGGGGCAATCTGGGCCGTGTGGCGCGTTTGGCGCGGCTGCCATACCGCGTCCCTGCGTTCCGCGGCCTTGATGGTTGCCACGTTCCTGGTCACGCCCTATGCCTTCGACTATGACCTCGCCTGGCTGGCGTTCCCGATAGCGTGGATGGCGCTGGCGGGCCTGAGGAACGGCTGGTTGCCAGGGGAGCGGGAAGTGTTGGTGGCGGCGTGGCTGCTGCCGCTGGTCATGGCCCCCATCGGCAAGCTGGTTCCCGTCCAGGTGGCCCCGGCCATCCTGGCGATGTTTCTTTGGGCCATTGCGCGGCGAGCAAGGCACGGTCCCTCGCGGGAACCGCACCGCTGATTGAGCCGGGGCAGGCAGCGGCCTAGCGCTCTCGTCCCAACATCTCGCGGGCGAAGCCCGAAGCGGAGATCGGTTTTAGAACGGTATATCGTCGTCCATATCCCCAAATCCCGTGGACGTAGACGCGGGCCGGGCGTTGTTCTGGGGGGCCGCAGCGGGCTTGTTCGAGGAATAGGATTCGCGCGGCGGCGCTTCGCCCATGCCTTGGCGCGAGCCGAGCATCTTCATCTCGTCGCCACGGATTTCGGTGGTGTAGCGGTCCTGGCCGTCCTTGTCCTGCCATTTGCGGGTGCGCAGGCTGCCTTCGACGTAGATCTGCGAACCTTTCTTCAAGTATTGCCCGGCAATCTCCGCCAGCCGGCTGAAGAACACGACGCGGTGCCACTCCGTGGCCTCTTTCTTTTCGCCCGTCGCCTTGTCTTTCCACGAGTCGGTGGTCGCCAGGCGGATGTTGCAGATGGCGTCGCCGCTGGGGGCGTAGCGAATTTCGGGGTCGGCGCCGAGGTTGCCGATGAGAATTACTTTGTTGACCGAAGCCATTTCACACTCCTTTTGCCATTAGTTTGAGAGCACCGGCTTCATCCCACTCGCCCAGGCGCACTTTGAGGTAGGCCACGCCTTCGGCGGCGATCACGACGGCTTCCGCCACGCCGTTGAGGTGGGACAGGGCCGCGGACAGTTCCCGCCCGCGGGACTCGTTCATTTCGCCGACGTGGTACATGCGCGTGCGCACAGCCGGCGGCCGGCGCATGGTAAGCACCACGATCAGCCACAACGCCGCCGAGCCGGAAGCAAACAGGAAAACCGCGCTCCAGCCGCCCTGCTGCACGATATAACCGCCGAACGCCCCGCCGAGGAACAAGCCGAGGAACTGGAAGGTATTGAACACGCCGATGGCGGTGCCACGGCTGCCCACGGGAGCAATCTTGGTCACCAGGGACGGCAGCACGGCTTCGAGCAGGTTGAAGGTGACGAAATAGATGAACAGGGCGCCCAGCACGACCACGAAGTCGTTCATGTAAGCCGCCATTAGCCCGTTGGCGGCCAACAGCAGTGCAACGCCGCCGGCCAGAACCGCTTTCATCTGCCCCCGCGATTCGCCGAGAACGATGGCCGGCATCACGGCGGCGAAGGACAGGATAACGATCGGCAGATAGATCTTCCAGTGTTCGGCGACCGGCAGTTGCCCCGTGCTCACCAGGATGAGCGGCACGACGATGAAAATGCCGCGCATGGTGGCGTGGAGGATGAACATGCCCACGTTCAGCCGCAGCAGATCCAGGTTGCGGATCACGCCGCCGACTTTGGCGGGCACGGTTTCGGCATCGGCATGGACGCGCTGCGAATCGGGATCCGGGACGAGGAAGCGGATGATGGCGATGGCGAGCACGCCGAGGACGCCGGTGACGGCGAAGATGCCCGACACACCGATCATGTGCTCCAGCATGGGGCCGAGGACCATGGACGCGGCGAAGGCGCCGGCAATGCTCATGCCGATCACCGCCATGGACTTGGCGCGGTTTTCCTCAAGGGTGAGATCGGCGACCAGCGCGGTGACGGCGGCGGCGATGGCGCCCATGCCCTGCACCAGGCGGCCGAGAATGACGATCTCGATGGAACTGGCTTCGGCGGCGATGAAACTGCCCAGGGCGAACAGCACCAAACCGCCGTAGATCACCGGCTTGCGGCCGATGCGATCCGACAGCAGGCCGAAGGGAATCTGCAGGCAGGCCTGGGCGAGCCCGTCGATGCCGAGGGCGACGCCGACGAGGAAGGTGCTGGAGCCGCCGGGCAGGCTGTGGGCGTGGATGGAGAGCACCGGCAGGATGGAGAACATGCCGAACATGCGCAGGGCAAACACCGCCGACAGCGACAGGGTGGCGCGCCGCTCGCGGGCGCTCATCTTTACAGCCGTTTCCATTGTTTGAGGCCGGAACAAAAAAGTGACTATATTAGCGGGTTAGTCCCGACCCCGGCGAGCTGCCGCCCTGTCCGAAGATGGAAGCAATAAAAGTTCGCGGTGCCCGCACCCATAACCTGAAGAACGTCAGCCTGGATCTGCCGCGCAACCGGCTGATCGTGATCACCGGGCTTTCGGGCTCGGGCAAGTCGTCCCTGGCTTTCGACACGCTATACGCGGAAGGGCAGCGGCGCTACGTCGAATCGCTCTCCGCCTATGCCCGCCAGTTCCTGCAACTGATGGAGAAGCCGGACGTGGACTTGATCGAGGGGCTGTCGCCGGCCATCGCCATCCAGCAGAAGGCGACCAGCCACAACCCGCGCTCGACGGTAGGCACGGTGACGGAGATCCACGATTACCTGCGCCTGCTCTACGCCCGCGCCGGCACGCCCCATTGCCCGGAGCACGGCGTGCCGCTGGCGGCGCAAACTGTGTCGCAGATGGTGGATACCGTCCTGGCCTTACCGGAAGAAACGAAGGTGATGGTGCTGGCGCCGGTGGTGGCGGGACGCAAAGGCGAACAGGCGGAACTGTTCGCCGAGCTGCGGGCCCAGGGTTTCGTGCGACTGCGGGTGGACGGCGAAGTGCACGATATCGATGCCTTGCCCAAGCTCGCCAAGAACACGAAACACAGCGTGGACGTGGTGGTGGACCGCCTCAAGGTGCGTGCGGACGTGCGCCAGCGGCTGGCGGAATCGTTCGAAACGGCGCTCACCCACGCTGAAGGCCGCGCCATTGCCCTGGAGATGGACTCGGGCCAGGAGCACCTGTTTTCCGCCCGTTTCGCCTGCCCCCAATGCGGCTTCGCCCTGGCGGAACTGGAGCCGCGGCTGTTCTCGTTCAACAATCCGGCGGGAGCCTGCCCGAAATGCGACGGCCTGGGCACCATCAGCTTTTTCGACCCGGCGCGGGTGGTGGCGTATCCGCACCTGTCGCTGGCGTCGGGCTGCATCCGCGGCTGGGACCGGCGCAACCAGTTTTATTTCCAGATGCTGGCGAGCCTGGCGGACCACTACGGCTTCGATATCGAGCAGACTTTCGAGTCCCTGCCGGCGGAAGTGCGCGACATCGTGCTCAACGGCTCGGGGAATACGGCGATCCCGTTCCGCTACCTGTCCGACGGCGGCCGCACGACGGTGCGCCCGCATCCGTTCGAGGGCATCGTCCCCAGCCTGGAGCGGCGCTACCGCGAAACCGATTCCACGCTGGTGCGGGAGGAACTCGCCAAGTACCTGAACACCAAACCCTGCCCGGAATGCGACGGCACGCGGCTGCGGCAGGGGGCGCGCCATGTGCGCATCGGCGAACACACGCTGCCGGAGGTGGGCCGTTGGTCCCTGGCCCAGACGCGGGCCTTTTTTGCCGGACTGGAACTGGCCGGCCAGCGCCGGCAGGTGGCCGAAAAAATCGTCCATGAGATCGTCGCGCGGGTGGATTTCCTCATCAACGTCGGGCTGGATTACCTCTCCCTGGACCGCTCGGCGGAGACGCTCTCCGGCGGGGAATCTCAGCGCATCCGCCTCGCTTCCCAGATCGGCTCCGGCCTGACCGGGGTGATGTACGTGCTGGACGAACCGTCCATCGGCCTGCACCAGCGCGACAACACGCGCCTGCTGCGCACCCTGGCCGAACTGCGGGATCTGGGCAACACGGTGATCGTGGTGGAGCACGACCAGGAGGCGATCGAGTCGGCGGACCACGTGGTGGACATGGGTCCGGGCGCCGGCGAACACGGTGGATGCATCGTGGCGGAAGGCACGCCGGCGCAGATCGAAGCCCACCCCGATTCCCTCACCGGCGCTTACCTCTCCGGGCGGCGGCGCATTGCCGTGCCGCAGAAACGCGCGCCGGTCGATGCGCAGCGGCAACTGCGGATCACTGGCGCACGGGGCAACAACCTCAAGAACGTGACGTTGGAACTACCAATCGGGCTGATGACCTGCGTGACCGGGGTATCCGGGTCCGGCAAGTCCACCCTCATCAACGACACGCTGTACGCGGCGGCGGCGCGGCACTTGTACGGATCATCGGCCGAGCCGGCTGCCCACGACGCGGTGGAGGGGCTAGATTTCTTCGACAAGGTGATCAGCGTGGACCAGTCGCCGATCGGCCGCACGCCACGCTCCAACCCCGCCACCTACACCGGGATGCTGACACCGATCCGCGAGCTTTTCGCCGGCACGCCGGAAGCGCGCCAGCGCGGTTACGGGCCCGGACGTTTCAGTTTCAACGTCAAGGGCGGGCGCTGCGAAGCCTGCCAGGGTGACGGTTTGATCAAGGTGGAAATGCACTTCCTCCCGGACATCTTCGTGCCCTGCGACGTCTGCCACGGCAAGCGCTACAACCGGGAAACGCTGGAGGTGCGCTACAAAGGCAAAACCATTCACGACGTGCTGGGCATGACCGTGGAGCACGCCCACGCGTTTTTCGCCCCGGTGCCCGCCGTGGCGCGCAAGCTGGAGACCTTGCTCGACGTGGGCCTGGGCTACATCCAGCTCGGCCAGTCCGCCACCACGCTCTCCGGCGGCGAAGCGCAGCGGGTGAAGCTGGCCTTGGAGCTGTCGAAACGGGACACCGGCCGCACGCTCTACATCCTGGACGAGCCCACCACCGGTCTGCACTTCCACGACATCGAGCTGCTGCTCAAGGTGCTGCACCGGCTGCGCGACCACGGCAACACCATCGTGGTCATCGAGCACAACCTGGACGTGGTGAAAACCGCCGACTGGGTGGTGGACCTGGGGCCGGAAGGCGGCGACGGCGGCGGCACGATCATCGTCGGCGGCACGCCGGAGGAAGTGGCACAGCGGACGGACAGCCACACCGGGCGTTATCTGGCGAACTTGCTGCGCGGCGCCGCCGCAACGGCGGAAAAAGGAAAAGAAACGGCTGCGTAGGCGGCGGGCGGAGCGGTCGCCGCAGCGCCCGGTCGATGTGCCGGGAAGCGCCTTCCCCCCGGTGAAATCCCGCTGATGGGGTGGGGCGACGGGCATAATATGGCGCCGCCGGAAACCCGGACCGGCGCCCATCCGCGACTCGAGGCCGAACGATGGCGTCCAAAACGCAAATAAAAAGAACCCTTTTCGGCAAACCGCTCGATCCTTTCCAGCCCGGCACGCGCAAGAACGTGCTGGTGGTGGCTTTTTTGGCCTGGATCGGCCTCGGCGCCGACGGCCTGTCTTCGGCCTGCTATGGCCCCGAGGAAGCGTTCCTGGCGCTGGGCCAGCACG
>JBAWHH010000034.1:0-3004 GCA_049593715.1 Rhodocyclaceae bacterium | reverse complement strand
GGGTCCAGCGGCACATACGCACCACCGGCCTTGAGGACCGCCAGCAGCGCCACCAGCAGGTCCGGCGAACGCTCCAGACATATGCCCACCAGCGCACCGGGCGCCACCCCCAGGCTGCGCAGGTGGCGCGCAAGCTGGTTGGCCCGGCGGTTCAGCCCGGCGTAGTCCAGCGTCTGCCCCTGGAAAGCGACTGCCACGCGCTGCGGCGTGGCCGCGGCCTGGCGCTCGAACTGCTGCGCGAACGGCAGCGCGTCCAGGTCGCGCTGGGTGCGGTTGAAGTCCACCAGCAGGCGTTCACGCTCGGTCTCGTCCAGCAGAGGCAGGCGGCTCACCGGCGCATGGCGGTCGCGGATCGCTGCCTCCAGCAGCCGATGCAATTGCTGGGCGATGCGCTCGATGGTCCGAGGGTCATAGAGGTCACTGCGGTACTCCAGGCCGCCAGCAAGCTCGCCGTCCCGTTCAGCGACAAACCAGGTCAGTTCGTGCAGCGCGCCGCCGCCCACCACGCGCGTTCCCGCTGGCGGAGCCGTGTGGTGCTGCACCACGGCCACCTGGAACAGCGGCGAGTGCTGCAGGGAACGCGCGGGCTTCAAGTGCTCCACCAGGGTCTCGAATGGCACATCGCGGCGGGCGTGAGCGTCCAGCAGGGCTCGGCGCGCACGCCGCAACAACTCTGCGAAACTGGGGTCGTCCGAAAGATCCAGCCGCACCACCACCAGACTAACAAAAGGGCCGATCATGACTTCCAGTTCGGGACGCTCGCGCACCCCCATCGGGCTGCCCAACAATATGTCGCCCTGCCCCGTATGGGCCCGCAGCAACGCGGCACACGCGGCCAGCAGCGCCATATAGAGCGTAGCGCCCTCCTCCCGCACCAATTGCCCCAGGTCGCGCGCCAGATCGGCGCCCCAGTTGAAGGTCAGCGCAGTTCCGGCAGCCTCGTCCTGCATGTCGGTGCCCGCGTGGTCGGCGGGGAAAGCCGAAAGCTGGGGCGCACCCTGCAACGTACGCGCCCACCAAGCGAGATCCGCGCTGCTCCCGGCGGCCTGCGTGGCGCGCTGCCAGGCGGCAAAATCGGCGAACTGCAGCGCCGGTGCCGCCGGCCGGCGCCCGGCCAGATCCTCCGCCAACTCGTGCAACATCAGGCTGATCGACCAGGCGTCGACCGCGATGTGGTGCGCCGTCACCAACAGCACGGCTCGATCACTGCCCAGCGCAAAGACGGCGAATTGGACGGCAACCTCCCGGGACAGATCGAGCGTCGTGGCGGCAGCCTGCGCCAACGCTTCGTCCAGCCGCGCCTGCTGCCCGTCCGGGGAGAGGCTGAGCAGGTCGTACTGCGCCACTGCGGGCGCTGCGGCGAGGCGTGCCACAGGCACGCCGCCTTCCTCCGGAAACACCATGCGCAGCCCCTCGTGGCGCACCACCAGGGCCTGCACCGCCTCGGTCAGCCGCGCCGCCGAAACGCCCGAAGGGGCGCGCCAATCGGCAGCGATCATGTACGCGGTGCTGCGAGGCTGCAGCCGCTGCATCACCCACAACCGCTCCTGGAACAGCGATAGCGGCAACGCGCCATCGCGCGGCACTACCACCGGGCCGGACCCGGAGGCCGCACGGGATCCGCGCATCTGCAGCAGGTCGAGCAGTTCGGCCTTGTGGGCGCCTATGGCCTGTTTCAGGTCATCGTCCAGCAGGCCGCGGGCCGCGCTGACGCGCAGCTTCCCGTCCTGGGCCACCAACTCCACCCCCAAGCCATCCAGGCGGCCAAGCAACTCGTGTGCGCTCAAAACTCGATCTCCTCCCGTTCTTCGGCGACGGTTGTCGCCAAAGCTGCACGCCGGGCCAGGGCGTACAGCGTCGGCGCTTCGAAAACGTCTCTCAGGGTCAGCTTCACGCCCAGATCGGCCTCGATCCGCGCGAGTACCCTAGTAGCCAGCAAAGAATGGCCGCCGAGGTCAAAGAAATTTTGCTTCAGGCCCACGTGCTCGACGTTCAGCACCTCGCACCACAGCGCCGCCACGCGACTCTGCAACGGTGTCATCGAGGCCGCATCGTCGTCGATCTGCCTAGTCGCCGCGGGCGCCGGCAAGGCCTTGCGGTCGACCTTGCCGTTGGGCGTGAGCGGCAGCGCCGGCAAGGTGACGAACAGGTTGGGGACCATGTACTCGGGCAGACGCACGCGCAGTGTGGTTCGCGCCGCCTCGGCGTCCAGCGGTGCGCCGTCGGTGGTGACGACGTAGGCCACCAGGCGCTGATCCCCCGGGGTGTCTTCGCGCACGTGTACGACGTTGTCCTTGACCCCGGGATGGGAGGACAGCACGGCTTCGATCTCGCCCAGTTCGATGCGAAAGCCGCGCAGTTTCACTTGGTGGTCGCGCCGGCCCACGTATTCCAGGGCCCCGCTGGCCAGCCAGCGCACGACGTCGCCGGTACGATAAACCCGCGTGAGGCCCACTTCGGGCAGGTCGAGGGTGACGAATTTTTCCGCAGTGAGTTCTTCGCGGCCCAGGTAGCCGCGCGCCAGGCCGTCCCCGCCGATGCACAGCTCGCCCCCCACGCCGATGGGCGCGGGCTGGTTGGCCGGGTCGAGCACGTAGCACTGGGTGTTGGCGATGGGCCGGCCGATCGGGATGGTGCGCCCGGCATCGGTGACCCGCCACAGGGTGGACCAGATGGTGGTCTCGGTCGGGCCGTACATGTTCCACAGTTGGCCCGGCAGCGCCAGCAGCCGTTCGGCCAGGTCGCGCGGCAGGGCTTCGCCGCCGCACAGCATTTTCAGGCCCGCACGGCCGCGCCAGCCACGATCCAGCAGCAGCCGCCAGGTGGCCGGCGTGGCCTGCAGCAGCGTGGCTTGCGCGTCGTCGAGCAGCGCCCCCAGCGCTTGGCCATCCAGCGCGATGGCGCGCGCGGCGAGCACGACGGTGCCGCCGCAGGTCAGCGGCCCATGCAGTTCCAGCCCGGCGATGTCGAAGGACAGCGTGGTCACCGAGACGAAGCGGTCCCC
>JBAWHH010000033.1:0-5719 GCA_049593715.1 Rhodocyclaceae bacterium | reverse complement strand
GTGGTGGGGGACGTGCTGTTTCAGGGCTCGATCGGGCGCACGGACTTCCCCCGCGGCGACTACGACACGCTGATCCGCTCGATCCGCGAACAATTGTGGCCCCTGGGCGACGACGTCACCTTCATTTCCGGCCACGGGCCCAGTTCCACCTTCGGTGATGAACGCCGTTCGAACCCCTACGTGGCGGATTGAGCGGGTTCGAAGCAACAAAAAAACGCCGGTCGCTTCGGCAACCGGCGCCTTTTTCCGTCGGGCGAACGACTATTGCCGCGCCTTGAGCAGGTCGCGGATTTCCCCGAGCAGCTTCACGTCTTCGGACGGCGCGGCCGGCGGGGCAGGGGGCGCCTCCTTCTTCAGCCGGTTGATCTGCTTCACCATCATGAAGATGATGAATGCCAAAATGATGAAGTTCAGCGCGATGGTGATGAAGTTGCCGTAAGCAAAGACGGGAATCCCCGCCTTCTTCACCTCCGCCAGGGTCATGATCACGTTGGGCGGCACTTCCTTCAACGCGAGGAAATAGTTGGAGAAATCCAGCCCTCCGGTGATCCGGCCGATGATCGGCATGATCAGGTCCGCCACCACTGAATCGACGATCTTGCCGAAAGCGCCACCGATGATGACGCCCACTGCCAGATCCACAACGTTGCCTTTCATGGCAAACTCTTTGAATTCGCTTGCGATGCTCACGGCGACCTCCTTTCTCGTTGTTGATGGGCTGGCGCTGCCGCGCTCCCTGGGGGGCAAGATAGCATAACCGGGACAATGTCCCGGGCCGGCGGCCGGAGCGGTTTTCCTGACGATGGCTTTCAGTTTCGCAACGCGGAGGGCGGTGTCTTGGCCCGATTTTGACCCTGTGGTCGTTGCGCGTCCGTCCTGGCGCGCCTTGCCCGTCGAATGGATGAATGACTGACGTTATGCCCCTTACCGCAATGCCTGCGGACGTGGTGGTTCAGCCGAAACCGGATGCCCGCCTCGATGTCTTGCTTGAGTGCCTGGTGGCCCTGACACGGCTGCACGACCAGCCCGCCACCCACGATGCCCTGCGTGCCGGGCTGCCTCTGGAGGAGGGGCGGCTCACGCCTTCCCTTTTCGCCCGTGCGGCGAGCCGGGCCGGTCTGTCCAGCCGCATCCTGCGCCGGCCCCTCGATCGCATCCAGAGCGCTCTGCTGCCGGCAGTGCTGTTGCTGGCCGAGGACGAAGCGTGTGTGCTGCTGGGCTGGAACGAGAGCGGCGATTCGGCGCGGGTCGTTCTTCCGGACCTCGGCGACCTCCCCGTGGATTTGCCGCGGGCTGAACTGGAACGTCGGTATATCGGGTCGGTGATTTTCGCCCGGCCGAAATACCGTTTCGATCGCCGTACGCCCGAGGTGGGGGAAATTGCCCAGCGCCACTGGTTCTGGGGCGCCATGGCGGACTCCTGGCTGCTCTACCGCGACGTGCTGCTGGCGGCGTTGCTGATCAACCTATTCGCCCTCGCCCTGCCGATCTTCACCATGAACGTGTACGACCGCGTGGTGCCGAACCGCGCCGTCGAGACGCTGTGGATGCTCGCCGTCGGCCTGATGGTGGTGCTGACGGTGGATTTTGTCCTGCGCATGGTGCGCGGCTATTTCATCGATCTCGCCAGCAAACGCATCGATGTGCGGCTATCTTCCACCATCATGGAGCGGGTATTGGGCCTGCGTCTGGCCGCGCGGCCGCTGTCGGTGGGCGCCTTTGCCGCCAATCTGCGCTCGTTTGAGACAGTGCGCGACTTCATTACGTCGGCTACCGTCACAGCCCTCATCGATCTGCCGTTCGCGGTGATTTTCCTGCTGGTGATCATCTGGATCGACTGGCCCCTGGGCCTGCCTTTGGCCTTCGGCGCGCTGATCGTGCTGGCGTACGCGATGGCCATCCAGTTCAAGCTCCATGCCCTGGCGGAAACGAGCTACCGCGCCGGCGCGCAGCGCAATGCCACCTTGATCGAAGGCTTGGTGGGCCTGGAAACGATCAAGACTTGCGGGGCGGAGGGCGTCATCCAGCGCCGCTGGGAAAAGACCGCCGCCTATCTGGCGGACGTCGGCACCCAACTGCGGCTGCTCTCCGCTTCCGCCATCAATGGGTCCCTGTGGATGCAGCAGTTCGTTTCCCTGGCGGTGATTGTGGTCGGCGTCTATCGGATCGCCGACGCCCAACTGACCATGGGCGGCCTGATCGCCTGCTCCATGCTCGCCTCCCGCGCTTTGGCGCCGGTCAGCCAGGTGGCCGGCCTGCTGGTGCAGTACCACAATGCGTCCACCGCGCTCACGTCTCTCGATCAAGTGATGGCGCTCCCGGTGGAGCGTCCGGCCGACGCCCGATTCGTCAGTCGTACCCATGTGCGAGGCGACATCGAGTTCCGCGAAGTGCATTTCGCCTACCCCAATCAGGAGTCGGAGGCTTTGCGGGGGGTGAGTTTCCGCATCGCTGCCGGCGAGCACGTTGCCCTGATCGGCCGCGTCGGATCGGGCAAGTCCACGCTGCAAAAGCTGATGCTGGGCCTGTACGAGCCCAGCGACGGCGCCGTGCGCATCGACGGTATCGATGTGCGCCAGCTCGATCCCGCCGAACTGCGCCGACACGTCGGCTACGTACCGCAGGACGCCAACCTCTTCTATGGCACGCTGCGGGAGAACATTGCCTTGGGTAAATCGTTCGCCGAGGACGCCCAGATCATCGCTGCGGCGGAACTGGCCGGCATCGCCGAATTCGTCAACAGCCATCCCCGCGGTTTCGACATGGTGGTGGGCGAACGGGGCGAGTCGCTTTCCGGCGGGCAGCGGCAAGCCGTGGCCCTGGCGCGGGCGGTCCTGGGCGATCCGCCCATCGTGCTGCTGGACGAGCCCACCGGCGCCATGGATTTTTCCACCGAGGAGGGCATCAAGCAGCGCCTCTCCGGCTACGCCGCAGGCAAGACTCTCGTTCTGGTGACGCACCGCACATCCCTGCTGGACATTGTCGATCGCATCATCGTCGTCGACGGCGGCAGAATCATGGCTGACGGCCCCAAATCGCAGGTCATCGAAGCCCTGTCCCAGGGCCGAGTGGGCAGGGCCGGCTGATGGAGCGCACCTATAACGCCGCCACCCGCGTCATTGCCCGCTTCAATGGCCTGGGCCAGCGCGCCCGTCCGCTGCTCGATCGCCTGTTCAGCCGCTGGGTGCCAATCGACAAGCACGATCAGCGGGATTTCGCCATCGATGCCGAATGGGCGCGCCTCCAGGAAGAACCGCTGCGCGCCCGCGCGCTGGTGTGGTGGACGTTCGCCCTTCTCGTCGTGCTGACCATCTGGGCGGCTTTCGCCGAAATCGACGAAATCACCCGCGGCGACGGCAAAGTCATCCCTTCCCTTCAACTGCAGGTGCTGCAGAGCGTCGATGGTGGCGTGGTGTCGGAAATTCTGGTGCACGAAGGCGACGTGGTGGAGAAAGACCAGGTGCTGCTGAACATCGACCCGACGCGCTTCCAGTCGTCTGTGCAGGAGAACCGTGCCCAGTATCTGGCGCTGGTGGCCAAGGCCGCACGGTTGCGGGCAATGGCGGAACAGAAGCCTTTCGTGGCCCCGCCGGAGGTGGAGAAGCAGGATCCAGCCCTCGTCGAACACGAGCGCGCGCTATACCAGGCGCGCAAGTCCGAACTGGACGCCAACCTCGGCATTGCCCGCCAGCAACTCGCCCAGCGCAACCAGGAACTGGTGGAACTCAAGGCGCGGCGCGACCAGGCAGCCCAAGGCCTCGCCCTCACCAACCAGGAGCTGACGGCCACCAAGCCCCTGCTGGCCTCGGGCGCCGTGTCGGAAGTCGATTTGCTGCGCCTGGAGCGGGATGTCACTCGCTACCGCGGTGAGCGCGACCAGGCGGCGGCTCAGATCACGCGCATCCAGGCGGCCATCGGCGAGGCCAACCGCAAAATCGAGGAAGTGGAGTTGAAGATGCGCAATGAGGCCGGCGCGGAACTGTCCGAAACCATGGGCAAGCTCGCCGCCCTTTCGGAAGGGCGCGTCGCCCTGAGCGACCGCGTCAAGCGCGCAGCCCTGCGCAGTCCGATGAAAGGCACAGTCAAGCGTTTGCTCGTCAACACCGTGGGCGGCGTCGTCATGCCGGGCAAGGACGCGGTCGAAATCGTGCCGCTGGAAGACTCGCTTCTGCTGGAAGCAAAGGTCTCCCCAAAGGACATCGCCTTCCTCAGGCCGGGTCAGAAAGCTATGGTAAAGTTCACCGCCTATGATTTCGCCATCTATGGCGGCTTGGAGGCGACGCTGGAGCAGATCGGCGCCGACACCATCGTCGACGACAAAGGCAATGCTTTCTACGTCGTGAGGGTTCGGACCATACGCTCCACTCTGGGCAAGCAGAGCCTGCCGATCATTCCAGGCATGGTGGCGGAGGTAGATATTCTTACCGGCAAGAAGAGCGTTCTCTCCTACCTCCTGAAACCGGTGTTGAGAGCGAAGTATTACGCGCTGAGCGAGCGCTGACCGCCCGGCGTCGCGCAACATCGGGGACCAAGCATGACCGAGTGCGGCAGAGTTGTCTCTGTTTGCCCACCGGCTGGTTGCTCGTGCCGGAGTTCCTGGCACGGCGCCCAGGCTGGTCCGAGAATGCCGAGCCTTACCGTTGGGTAGCGGCTACTTGGCGGGCTTGATCGACCAAGGTAACGAAAAATGGCGGGGCGGCGGAAAACCACGGACCCGGGCCATCCGCGACAATTGCACGCCAAATACGAATGGCTGACATACAGGAGCAAGAAATGGACATGGTGACGCCCCCCCTCCAAGCCCACGCAACCGTCGTTTCCCTCGTGGGTAAGGCGTTCGTGCGCAACGCCAGCGGCGAACTGCGCGCGCTCAAAGTCGGCGATTCCCTCCGCGAGGGCGAAGTCATCGTCACCACCGCCGGCAGCCGTGTCGAATTTGCCTCCGATGCGGGTGCCCGCATCGATATTGGACCGGACCAGGTAGCGACCCTGAGTCTTGGCGAAGCCGCGGCCCCTCCCCAAACCGGTGCCCGGAGTCCAGACCCCGCAGGTGCAGGGGACAAGGTTGTCCAGGCCTTGCAACGTGGTGGCGACATTGACGACTCGCTGGAGCCGCCGGGTGCCGGCCTTGCGGGCGGCGGTGGCAATGAGGGGCACGGCTTTGTGCGCCTTGAGCGTATCGTCGAAACCCTGAATGCCCTTGCGTTCCAGTTCGGAACCCGGCGGGGCGCGGTGGAGACGCCCGAGCCTGGGCTCGGGGGTGAGACCCCACTCGCCGATCGGACTGGCACTGAAGACGCCCCGCCGACCATCATCAGCGTCGAACCGGGCGCGCCGGGGGTGACGGACGATGCCGTGCCTGAAGGCACGCCGCTCATCTACACCGTGACGCTGAGCAATCCGTCGAGCACGCCGGTGAGCTTCCCCTTCAGCCTGGGCGGGGGCTCCGCCTCGCCCGGCGACTACGTGAGCCCGCCAACCTTCAGCAACGGCGTGACCTACGATCCAGCCACGGGCACCATCAGCATCCCTGCCGGGGTGACCAGCTTCACCGTCACCGTACCGACGGTGCAGGACACGATCGACGAGGCGAACGAAACCGTACCGCTGAGCATCGGCGGGGTGACCGGGACCGGCACCATCATCGATGACGACGCCCCGCCGACCATCATCAGCGTCGAACCGGGCGCGCCGGGGGTGACGGACGACGCCGTGCCCG
>JBAWHH010000032.1:0-16162 GCA_049593715.1 Rhodocyclaceae bacterium | reverse complement strand
GCCACGGCGCGGCGCATGGGGATTCAGACCGTGGCCGTGTATTCGCAGGCCGATGCCCGCGCCCGCCACGCGCGGCTGGCGGACGAAGCGGTCCTGGTGGGCCCGGCGCCTGCACGGGAGTCTTACCTGGACATCGGCCGCATCCTCGCTGCGGCGGCCCAGACTGGTGCCCAGGCGATCCACCCGGGTTACGGTTTCCTTGCGGAGAACGAAGGGTTTGCCGATGCCTGCGCGGCGGCGGGGCTGGTCTTCGTCGGCCCGCCGGTGGCCGCCATCCGTGCTATGGGTTCCAAATCCGCGGCCAAGCAATTGATGGAGCAGGCCGCTGTGCCCCTGGTGCCGGGTTACCACGGCGAGGATCAGGGGCCTGCTTTCCTCGCCGCTCAGGCGGGGGCCATCGGCTATCCGGTGCTGATCAAGGCTTCGGCGGGGGGCGGCGGCAAAGGTATGCGCATCGTGGAGCAGGCGGCGGATTTCCCCGCCGCTCTGGCCTCCTGCAAGCGCGAGGCGGCGGCTTCGTTTGGCGACGAGCGCGTCCTGCTCGAACTCTACCTGAGCCGGCCGCGCCACATCGAGATCCAGGTTTTCGCCGACACCCGTGGCAACGTGGTGCACCTGTTCGAGCGGGACTGTTCGGTGCAGCGCCGCCACCAGAAAGTCCTGGAGGAGGCTCCCGCGCCGGGTTTGAGCCCGGCCCGCCCCGCCGCCATGGGCCGGGTGGCCTGCGAAGCGGCCCGCGCCGTGGGCTACGTGGGGGCTGGGACGGTGGAGTTCATCGCCGATCAGGATGGCGCTTTCTACTTCATGGAAATGAACACCCGCCTGCAGGTGGAACACCCGGTCACCGAGATGATCACTGGGCTGGATCTGGTGGAATGGCAGTTGCGCGTGGCGGCGGGCGAGGCGCTGCCGCTGACCCAGGAGCAGGTGGCCATGCGCGGCCATGCGCTGGAAGCGCGCATCTACGCTGAAGATCCGGACAAGGGCTTTTTGCCTTCCATCGGCCGGCTGCTGCATCTGGCGCCGCCGGCACCGTCGCTGCATGTCCGCGTCGATACCGGCGTGGAGCAGGGCGACGAGATTTCCCCCCACTACGACCCGATGATCGCCAAGCTCATCGTCTGGGACGAAACGCGCGAGCGCGCCTGCGCCCGGATGCTGCAGGCCCTGGCGGACTACCGCATCGTGGGCGTGGGCAACAACGTGGAGTTCCTGGCGCGGCTGGTGGCTTGCCCGGCGTTCGCCGCGGGGGATCTGGATACCGGTCTGATCGAGCGCGAGCGTCCTTACCTGTTTCCCCAGGCGGCGGAGCCGCCGGTGGAAGCGTATGCTCTGGCGGCTTTGGCCGAACTCCTGCGGGAGCGCCTGTTGGCGTGCCGGCGTGCCGCCGCTAGCACCGATCCCCATTCGCCCTGGCATTTGCTGGACGGCTGGCGCCTCAATAGCAGCGCCCGGCGCGCCCTCAAGTTCCGCAGTGGCGACGCGGAGCAGTTGGTCGGCGTGGCGTACGGCGCAGGGGGTTACCTCCTCTCCATCGGCGACCGGATGCTGGCGGCGAGTGGCGAACTGTTGGCGGATGGCGCGCTGCGGGCGGAGCTGAGTGGCCGGCGCATCCACGCCACGGTGATCGCGGCGGGGGAAAAGCGCCACGTATTCGTCGACGGGCGCTGTTACCGGCTGGCGGCGGTGGATCCGCTGTTCCACGCCGGGGGAGGTGGCAGCCATGAAGGCGGACTGACCGCCCCCATGCCGGGCAAGGTGATCGGGCTGCTGGTGGAACCCGGTGCGGAAGTGGAGAAAGGCGCGCCGCTGTTGATCATGGAGGCGATGAAGATGGAACACACGCTTTGTGCGCCGGCACCGGGCCGCGTGGAGGCGTTTCGTTTCGCCGTGGGGGACCAAGTGACGGAAGGGGTGGAACTGGTGGAATTTGCCATGGCGGAGGTGGCGCAGTGACGAGCAACCCGAGCATCCTTGGCGCCGCGCCGCCCGTTTGGCTTCGCGTGCTGCTGCTGACGGCGGGCTTGGCGGTGGCCGGTAGCCTGCAGGCGCAGGCCCCGGCGGCGGATCGCACCGAACTGATCGCCCGCATCCGCACGCTGGAAACGGAGCAGCGTGCGTTGCCGGACAGCAGCGCGATCGTCGACGCGGCGATCGAATTCCTGGCGCGCCGGGGCTTTCATGCCCTCGGTCGCGGAGAGAAAGACTGGAATGCCGAAAACCCCCTGTGGCAGCGCCATTTCCCCCAGTACCGGGTGGAGTTCGCCGAAGCATTGCGGCGCGTGGTTTCCGATCACGAACTGCGCGCCGCCGTGGATACCCCCCGGGTGTTGAACAAGGTGCTGCTGGGTTTGTCCGATCAGGAGTTGGACGACCTGAAGAAAGGGCTGGACGATGCGCGGGTGTTGTCAGCGCTGGGGACCATGCAGCGCGCCGTGCCCCTGGTGATCCGCGGCATGGGGGCGGAGGCCCTGCCTGAGAGCTATTCGGCCGCGGAGATCGAGGCGGTGCGGCAGGAAGTCAGCGCGAAACTGGGGGCGATCGAGCCGGGGGAAGTCGCCGAGCGGCTGGCGCAGCCGGCGCTGACCGCCTATCGCGAGCGTATCCTGTCCGCCCTCACGGACACGTCCGAACTGGAGAACCGGCTCGACAGCCCCGTGCTGCGCGCCGATCTCGATGCGCTCGGCCAGCGCTGGCGCGAGCGTATGGGCAGCCGCTAACGGACCTCCCTACCTATCAGCGATGACGAATCTGCCCAGACGAGTGAGGATTTTCGAAGCCGGCGCCCGCGATGGCTTGCAGAACGAGCCCAAGGCGGTGCCGGCGGCAGTCAAGCTGGAACTGATCCGGCGCCTGGCCGGCACCGGGCTCAAGGCCGTCGAAGCCACGGCTTTCGTCTCCCCGAAGTGGGTGCCCCAGATGGCGGATCAGGATGCGGTGCTGCGGGGCACCCGGTCGATCGGCGAAGCGCATCCGGGCGTGGACTTCCCGGTGCTGGTGCCCAACATGAAAGGTTTCGAGGCGGCGCTGGCGGCAGGGGCGCGGGAAATCGGCGTGTTCGCCGCCGCATCGGAACACTTTTCCCGCAACAACATCAACTGCTCCATTGCCGAAAGCCTGGAGCGCTTTCGCCCGGTGGTCGCTGCGGCGCTGGAAAACGGCGTCAAAGTCCGCGGCTACGTCTCCTGCGCCCTGGGCTGCCCGTTCGAGGGCGAGGTTTCGCCGCAGCAGGTGGCCGCCGTCGCGGTGGAACTGGATGCCATGGGCTGCTACGAGATCTGCCTCGGCGACACCATCGGCGTCGGCACGCCGGGCAAGACAAAGCTCATGATCGAGGCCGTGGCGCGTCGGATTGCCGTCGAGCGGCTGGCCGGCCACTACCATGACACCTACGGCATGGCTATCGCCAACATCTACGCCTCCCTGGAAATGGGCCTTGCCGCTTTCGACAGTTCCGTCGCCGGCCTGGGCGGCTGCCCGTATGCGCCGGGGGCTTCGGGCAACGTGGCGACGGAAGACGTGGTTTATCTGCTGAATGGATTGGGCATCGAAGCGGGCGTCGACATGGAACGCCTGGTCGCGGCGGGGACCTACATCTGTGAATTTCTCGGCCGCGCCCCGGCATCCAAGGTGGCGCGGGCCTTGTCGGCCAAGTGTTCCGCCCCGCACGCGGAGGTTTGACCTAATGGACATGCCCGTCAAATCCCCCTGCATCAGCGTGTGCCGCATGGACCCCGTGAGCGGGCTGTGCGAAGGCTGTATGCGTAACCTGGACGAGATCGCGCGCTGGGCCCAGACCACCGAGGAGGACCGGCGCCAGATCCTGGCCTGGGTGGCGATCCGCAAGGCTGCTCCGGTGGATCCCTGGAACGGCGCATTGCGCGGCGATTGCGGCTGACCGGCGTGGTCGATCTGCCCCGCCGTATCCGCGTGCTGGAGCGCGGCTGGCTGTCCTCCAACAACATCCTGTTTTTAGACGGGGATCAAGCCACGCTGGTGGATTCGGGTTACGTCGCCCACGCCGACCAGACCCTGGCCCTGGTGCGGCACGCCCTGGACGGGCGCAAGCTGGTGCGCCTGGTCAACACCCATTCCCACTCGGACCACATCGGCGGCAATGCCGCGCTGGCGGCGGCGTTCGGTTGCCGCATCGCTATTCCCGAAGGCATTGCGCCGGCGGTGATCGAATGGGACGAGGCGGCCCTGCTGCTGGAGCCGGCCGCCCAGAGCGCCGCCCGCTTCGCTCACGACGAAGTCGTCGCGCCCGGCGACGAACTGGAACTGGGCGGGCTGATCTGGCGTGCGCTGGCAGCGCCGGGCCACGACATGCACGCCCTGGTTTTCTACAACCCGGAACGGCGCATCCTGATCTCCGGCGATGCCCTGTGGCGCGACGGTTTTGGCGTGATCTTCGCCGAGTTGATGGGGACGGCGGAGGGCCTGAAGGCAGCACGGGCGACGCTGGACACCCTGGGCCGCCTGGCGGTGGACGTGGTCATTCCCGGCCACGGGGCGCCCTTCGATGATGTGGAGGAGGCTTTGCGCCGCGCCTACGCTCGGCTGGCGGCTTTTGAAGCGGATGGTGAGCGCTTGGCCCGCCACGCAGTGAAAGTGCTTTTTTCGTTCTGGCTGCTCGAGCGGCGCAGCATTGCCGCCGCCGAGCTGCCGGATTTCCTATCCAGGGTGTCGCTCTACCGGGATCTCAACGCGCGCTTTTTTCATCTGCCTTTCGATGCGTTGGCGGCATGGCTGATTCGGGATCTGGAACGGGCTGGGGCACTTCGCCGCGAAGGGGATCGAATTGTCGCGGCTGACGCGGTTTGAGTCGGGGGGACCGCTGCATCCTCAGATACCTCATGGTTTTCCCTCCATTGGTCTTTTGGCCCGATCGCTCTTTGGGTGGCCGCGCAGGTACGATCGGGAGTGTGGATCCTGCAAGGGCCAGTCCCCCTTGGAACCGTGAATTGGTCACAAAGTTTCATCGCCCGCTGAAGTTCCCGCCCGCGCGCGTGACAAGGTGGGGCGGCATTGGCTATCCTCTGCCGGCACACCTATTTCCATAAGCATGCAACTCTTCCTTATCAGCGGTCTCTCCGGATCCGGCAAAAGCATCGCCCTCAACGTGCTTGAGGACGCCGGCTATTACTGCGTGGACAACCTGCCGGCGACCCTGCTGCAGGAGTTGATCGACGAACTGAGCTACGACGGCTACACGCGGGTGGCAGTGGCTGCGGACATGCGCTCCGGCGTCAGCCTGACCGCGCTACCCCACGAATTGCAGACGCTCAAGGCCTCCGGCGTCGAGCTGCGCTTCATCTTTCTCGATGCGCGCGACGACACCCTCATCGCGCGTTATTCCGAGACGCGCCGGCGCCATCCCCTGGCGAACCAGGATACGACTCTGGCAGAAGCGATCAGCCGCGAGCGCGACGCCCTCACCCGCATCGCCGAACTTGGCCACCGCATCGACACCAGCGACCTGTCCCCCAATGCGCTGCGCGCCTGGGTCAAGGACTTCATCAATGTGGCGGCACCGGAAGGCATTACGCTCCTGTTCGAGTCCTTCGGCTTCAAATACGGCATTCCCCTGGATGCCGATCTCGTATTCGACGTGCGCTGCCTGCCCAATCCTCACTACGATCCCCATCTGCGCCCCCTCACCGGCCGCGACGCGCCGGTGGTGGAATTCCTCGAAACCCACCCCGAAGTGGGCCGCATGCTGGAAGACATCCGCCGCTTCGTCGCCGACTGGCTGCCGATGTACGTGCGCGACAACCGTAGTTACCTCACCGTCGCCATCGGCTGCACTGGCGGCCAGCATCGCTCGGTGTATTTCGTCGAGTGGCTGGCGGCCCGCTTCCGTGATTCGGCGCGCGTGCTGCTGCGTCACCGTTCCCTGCCTCTGTGAGTTTTCTTCACCTCGTCAAAGGCGGTGACTGGCTGGTCATCGCCCTGTTCGCCGTGTTGACGGCGGCAATGGTGCCCCTGGCCCTGCGCGGCGGGCGTGCCGAGATGGCGGTGGTCAAGAGCGGCGGGCGGGTGGTGGCGCAATTGCCCCTCACCAGCCCGCGCACGCTGGAAGTAACGGGGCCGCTGGGCGTCACCCGCATCGAGGTGCAGCCGGGGCGCGCGCGCGTCGCCGCCGACCCCGGGCCGCGTCAGTACTGCGTGCGCCAGGGCTGGCTGACCCGGGCCAACGCCATCGCCATCTGCGCCCCCAATCACATCAGTCTCGCCCTGGTGGGAAGCGACCCGGCCTATGACAGCATCAGTTACTGAACTGGTCGCCACGGCCGACGACCACCGCATCGCGCGCTATGCGGCGGCGGCCATCGCCCTCACCGTAGCGGAAGCGGCCATCCCCATGCCGCTGCCGGGCATCAAGCCGGGCCTGGCCAACATCATCGTGCTGGTGGTGCTGATGCGTTACGGCTGGCGCGACGCGGTGTGGGTGTCGCTGCTACGCGTGGTGGCCGGCAGTCTGCTGCTGGGGCAATTCCTCGCGCCGGGTTTTTTCCTCAGCCTGTCCGGTGCGGTGGCGAGCCTGGGGATCCTCGGGCTGGTCGCCCATCTGCCGCGACGCTGGTTCGGCGCGGTGAGTCTGAGCCTGTTCGCGTCCTTCGCCCACATCGCCGGCCAACTCGTCGTGGCGCGGCTGTGGCTGGTGCCCCACGACGGCGTTTTTTACCTCGTCCCATTCTTCGCCCTGGCGGCCCTCGTGTTCGGGCTGGCCAACGGCCTGGCAGCGGCGCGGTTGCTGGAGAACGAGTCCGTTTCGGAGGCGAAAACTTGAGATCCCGCCCGTGACTTCGCCAACCATCGCCGTCGCCCTCACCGGCGCCTCCGGCATGGCCTACGGCATCCGCCTCGTGGAGTGCCTGATTCAGGCCGGCGGCCAAGTTGCGCTGCTCTACTCCCAGGTGGCGCAAATCGTCGCGCGGCAGGAACTGGATCTGGCCCTGCCGTCCCGTCCCGCGGAAGTAGCCCAGGCGCTGGGGCAGCGTTTCGGGGCTGCGCCCGGACAGCTCGTGGCTTACGGGCGCGACGAGTGGTTCGCGCCGGTGGCTTCCGGTTCCAACGCCCCCGCCGCGTTGGTGGTTTGCCCCTGCACGATGGGCACCCTCGGCGCCATCGCTGCCGGACTGGCGCAAAACCTGATCGAGCGCGCGGCGGACGTGGCGATGAAGGAAGGCCGCAAGCTCATCCTGGTACCGCGGGAGACGCCTCTTTCGGTGATCCACCTGGAGAACATGCTCAGGCTGGCCCGCGCCGGCGCGGTCATCCTCCCCGCCAATCCGGGCTTCTATCATCGGCCCCAGCGCGTGGAGGAAGTGGTGGATTTTGTTGTCGCGCGCATCCTCGACCACCTCGGTGTGGCCCATACGCTTTTGCCGCGCTGGGGCGAGCCGGCCGAGCCCGGCGGATCGGAGGCATGATCCTAGAAACCTCAGTTGACCACTTAAAAAGTTACCTAACCGCCTGTGGAAACTGACTTTATTCACTCCGCTGGTAGTCACCTATCGGGTGACCGCGCTACGTGCCCGATTGCGCGACTTGCCGGCCGTCTGGCGGCGTTGCTTGTCGTAGCAGGGGCCGATCCTGCGTCCCGCATCTGCCACCCTTGGCGCCTTGCCAGCCAGCCTGCAAGCCACACACTCGGGCGCGTCCAACTGAGGTTTCTAGGATGATGTCCGAGCAAGACGACCTATCGATTTTCCCGCTCAAGACGGTGCTGTTCCCCGACGGCGCGCTGCCGCTGAAAATTTTCGAAGCGCGCTACATGGACATGGCGCGGGAGTGTATGCGCGAGGAACGGCCGTTTGGCGTGTGCCTGATCGCCGAGGGCGCGGAGGTGGGCGTGCCGGCGGTGCCTCACCTCGTCGGCACGGCGGCGCGCATCGCGCAATGGGACATGCAGGATCTCGGTGTGCTGCAGGTTGTGGTGCGCGGCGGGCAGCGTTTCCGCATCCTCAGCCACGACCGGGACCGCCAGGGGCTGGTGCGGGCAAAGGTGGAATGGCTGGCCGACGAAAAACCCTGCGCCGTCCCAGCAACAATCGACAAACTGGTTCCGCTGTTGCGCGTTATGGTTGCGGAGGTCGGTGCCGACCGGGTGCCCGAGCCGCATCATTTCGAGGACGCCGTTTGGGTCGGCCACCGCTATGCCGAGCTATTGCCTATCCCCCTGATCGCGCGGCAGAAACTGCTGGAACTCGACGATACCCTGAGCCGGCTGGAAATCGTTTTCCAGTATCTGGGCCAGCACGGCCTGATCCGCTGAGCGGCTAAATTGGCGCCACGCTCTCGGCCGCCACCTGCTGCAGCAGGCGGCGCACCGGAGCGGGAAGGGGCGCCGAGTTCAGTTCGCTCAAAGGCAGCCATTTCCCATCCGCTTCATGGGCGGACCGCGCCCCAGGCGCTACCTCGCACAGCAAGGGCCGCAGCTCTAGCTTGAAGTGGGTAAAAGCGTGCTGCACAGGGGGCAGCTCCTGTACCGCACCGAGATCAAGGCCAAAACGCCGCTGCACTTCGTCTGCGAGGGCCGGGCCCTTCGCCTCCGTTTCCGGCAGCGCCAGCAACCCACCCCAGATGCCGGCGGGCGGGCGTTGTTCCAGCATCACCGCGCCGCCGTGGCGCAGGATCAGAACGGTGGCCGCGCGCTGGGGCGTGGCTTTCTTCGGCTTGCGCGCGGGCAGTTCAGCGATGCGGGCTTCCAGGCGGGCCACGCAGGTTTCCGTCAAGGGGCAGAGCAGACAGGCCGGGCGGCTGCGGGTGCAGACCGTGGCACCCAAGTCCATCAGCCCCTGGGTGTAGCGCTCGACGCCGCTTTCGGGTAGCAGGGATTCCGCCAGTTCCCACAGCCGGTTCTCCACCGCCCTCTCGCCCGGGAAACCGGTGATGCCGAAAGCGCGGCACAGCACGCGCTTGACGTTGCCGTCCAGAATGGCGGCGCGGGTACCGTAGGCGAAGGCGGCGATGGCGGCGGCGGTGGAGCGGCCGATGCCCGGCAGGCTGGCTATCTCGTCCGGCGTGCGCGGAAACTGCCCGCTGTGTGCTTCAACAATGCAACGGGCGCAGCGGTGCAGGTTGCGGGCGCGGGCGTAATAGCCGAGACCGCTCCACAATCCCATCACCTCTTCCGTCGCGAGTCCGGCCAACGCGGCAACGTCGGGACAGCGGGCGAGAAAACGCTGGTAGTAGGGCACGACGGTGCTTACCTGCGTCTGCTGCAGCATGATTTCCGACAACCAGATGCGGTAAGGGTCGCGGGTGTTCTGCCACGGCAGGTCATGGCGCCCGTGCCCTTCCTGCCAGGCGATGACGCGCGCGGCGAAATCGCCTCGGCCAGCGGCCGGCTCAGGTGCGCTCAACCGGCGACGGGGCGGACTTTGCTGGCGGCCAGCTTGGCGCGGGTACGCGCTTCGTCGATATCGCGGCCGGCGGCAACGGCTACGCCCATGCGCCGCTTGACGAAGGACTCCGGCTTGCCGAACAGGCGCAGGTCGGATTGCGGCACCGCCAGCGCTTCCGCCACGCCTTCGAAGGCGATGCCTTTGGCTTCCATTCCGCCGTAGATCACTGCCGATGCGCCGGGCGAGCGCAGCGATACATCCACCGGCAGGCCGAGGATGGCGCGGGCGTGCAGTTCAAACTCGCTCTGGTGCTGGGAAGAAAGAGTGACCAGGCCGGTATCGTGGGGGCGCGGGCTGACTTCGGAGAACCATACCTGATCACCTTTGACGAACAGTTCGACGCCGAAAATCCCGCGCCCGCCCAGGTTGCCGGTGACCTGGCCGGCGATCTCCCGCGACCGGGCGAGGGCCACCGGGCTCATGGGCTGCGGCTGCCAGGACTCGACGTAATCCCCTGCGACCTGGACGTGGCCGATGGGCTCGCAGAAATGAGTTTGGACCGTGCCATCCGCCGCCAGGGCGCGCACGGTGAGTTGGGTTATCTCGTAGTCGAAGTCGATGAAACCCTCGACGATGACCCGCCCCCGATCGACCCGCCCGCCCTGGACGGCGTATTCCCAGGCCCGCGGCAGCTCGGCTGCGGTCTTGACCAGCGACTGGCCCTTGCCGGAAGACGACATCACCGGTTTCACCACGCAGGGGTAGCCGATGCCGCCGGCGACAGCGGCCTCCAGTTCCGCCAGGGAATCGGCGAAACGGTAAGGCGAGGTGGGCAGGCCCAGTTCTTCAGCCGCCAGGCGGCGGATGCCTTCCCGGTTCATGGTGAGCCAGGCGGCGCGGGCGGTGGGGATCACTTCCGCCAAGCCCTCGCGCTCGATGTCCAGCAGCGTTTCGGTGGCGATGGCTTCGATCTCGGGCACTACCAGGTGGGGGCGTTCCTGCTCGATCAGGGCGCGCAACTGTGCGCCGTCCGCCATGTTGATGACGTGGGCGCGATGGGCCACCTGGTGCCCCGGCGCGTTGGGGTAGCGGTCGGCGGCAATCACTTCCACGCCCAGCCGCTGCAGGGCGATGATCACTTCCTTGCCCAGTTCACCGCTGCCCAACAGCAGGACGCGGGTTGCGGAAGGGGAGAGCGGGGTGCCGATTCGCATGACGAAAGCCTCAGAAAAAAGCGCGGCGGATCATAACACGGGGGTCGGGCTGGATTCGCCGCGACGAGCGGCGCGTCCGCGGGCGTCGCGGTTGTCCGCGGCGGCGGGAACCGTTAGCATCGGACGCTCGTTCAGACGCCGCAATCTCCACTACCCCCAGCAGCCTATGATCCCCGAAGAATTCAATGTCCGCGCGTTCCGCGATGCCCTGGGCACCTTCGCCACCGGCGTGACAGTCGTCACCACCTGGGCTGCCGACGGCACCTATGTCGGTCTGACCGTCAGCTCCTTCAATTCCGTTTCCCTCTCGCCGCCCCTGGTGCTGTGGAGCCTGGGGCTGGATTCCGCGAGCTTGGCGGCGTTCCGCGCCAGCAGCCATTACGTGGTGAATGTGCTGGCGGAAGACCAGATCGATTTGTCGCGCCGTTTCGCGCTGACGAAGAGCGACAAGTTCGGCGATCTCGCCATCACCCAGGGCGCGGGCGGTGCGCCGCTGCTGTCCGGTTGCTGTGCCTGGTTCGAGTGCCGCAACGAGGCCCAGTACGCGGGCGGTGATCACCTCATTTTCGTCGGGCGGGTGGAGCGGTTTTCCCGCAGTGACCGGCCCCCGCTGCTGTTTCAGGGCGGGGCTTACCGGGCCCTCGGGCCAGTGCTGGAGGCGTGAAGCCGGGGACCGGGAACAACCCGCTCATCCGGGTAGGCTGAAATAGAAGGTCGCGCCGGCTTCTGGCGCGGCCTGGGCCCATACCCGGCCGCCGTGCCGTTCCACGACGTTCCTGACGATCGCCAGTCCCACCCCCGTACCGGGGAAATCTTCGCTGCGATGCAGGCGGTTGAACGGCTCGAATAGCCGTTGCGCCGCCGCCATGTCGAAGCCGACTCCATTGTCGCGGACGAAGTACACCCTCTCCCGATCGGTGCCGGTCTCGATGCCGACCTCCACTAGCGGATGCTCGCGTTTGGAGGAGTACTTGAAGGCATTGGCTAGCAGGTTGTGCAGCGCCTGGGCGAGCAGGGCGCGATCGCCGAAGGCGTGGGGCAGCGGGGCGATGCGGCATTCGGTGCCGGGGTAGTCGAGCTGGAGTTCGGTCGCGATGCCCCGTGCCAGTTTCTCGACATCCACATCCCGGCGCGACATTTCCACGCGGTTGAGCCGGGAAAACTCCAGGATGTCGTCGATCAACTCGCCCATGTGCACCGAATTGGCGATGATGCGGCCCAACTGGCGACGCTCCTCATCCTGGAGCCGGTCGTCCATCGTCTCCCGCAGCACCTGGGCGAAGCCGTTGATGGCCCGCAGCGGCGCCCGCAAGTCGTGGGAGATTGAATAGGAGAATGCCTCCAGGCTCTTGTTGAGCATGTTCAGCTCGTGGGTCCGCTCCGCGACGCGGCGCTCCAGCGTCTCGTTGAGTTCGCGCACGGTGTTTTCGGCGCGCCGGCGTTCGGTGACGTCCACGGCCATCGTCATGGAGGACATGCGCCCGTCCGCCAGCGGACCCAGAGGGGAGGAGCCGAACAGCCACACGCGTTCTCCGCCGTCTTTGCAGCGCACCGTGTATTCGCCGTCCCAGAAGCGGGAGGCGATGCCGCGCTGGTCTTCGTTGCCGGCCGGGCCGCAAAGCTTATCCGCCCAGGCCGCGGTGGAGTCGATCTCGTCCGCGCCATACCCCGAAGCAGCGCTCCAGGCATCACTCAGTTCGACCACGCTGCCATCGTCGGCGTGGATCATCAGGGGGAACGGTGCCGCCTTGACCGCCCGGCGCAGATGGCGTTCGCGGCCGCGCAGCGCCGCCATCGTGGTCCGCCGAGCGGTGATATCGGCGATCTCGACAAAACCACATTCCACATCCTCGTATTTCGCATGACCTTCCGCGACATGCAGGTACATCGGCCGGCCTTCGCGGCTCAAGTGCTCGACCTCGCGGAATAGGGCCTTTTTCTCGTGCAGCAACAGCCAGTGCCGTGCCCACCCGTGTTTGGACAAATAGGAGAACAATTCGTAGAGGTGCTTCTCCAGTATTTCCTCGCGCCCCCAATTCCATAGCCGCAGGGCCGCATCGTTGGCGTACAGGATGCGGCCGTCGGGCGCGAAACGCAGTACCCCGTTGTGGACCCGATCGACGGCGAACTGGGTCAGGCGCAGCACGTGCTCCGTGGCACGCTGGGCGGTCACGTCCTCGAAAGCGATCAGTACGCGCAGCGGCCCCGGGCCGGAACAGCGTGTCGCCTCGGCCGCCAGCCACATCGGGCCAGCCGGGGTATCACAGGGAAAAGTGAGGCGGAAACGATCGGTGTCGCCGCGTAATACGGCAGCTAAGCCGTTGCACCATGGGGCAATGCCCGTTTCCGCCGCCGCCGCGCACGCCGCGAGGTAATTGGCGCCCACCGCACCGCGAACGGCGGCGGCTCCCCCCTGGCCGGCGAGCGCAGACCACGACTGGTTGATGGCGAGGATGTTCCCGGCCTGATCGACGATGCAGACTTGATTGCTGAGGGCGTCCAGGGCAATCAGCGCCAGGTGTTCCCTGGAGTGTGGGCCTTGTGCCGGCGGGTCCGGCCGCGGCTGTCCGGTTTCCGAAGTCGTTTCCATGAATTACGCTGGGGCGATCATGGCTGCCCGGTACGCCAAAGGAAAAGCAGCAGCTTGGCACAACTCCTGCTCGAATTCAGGTGAGTTCATCACGGGCAAGATATACGCCAGTGGCCGGTATGCATAGGTCTGTGCCTTTTGCTGGGGTACGACGCTCGGTGTTCTTCTGTCACAAAGGTGCAACGGACCGAGCTTAGGCTCTAGCACCGCGATCGGCGCCGCCGATGGTGCCAATAGAAGAATCGCCACCACGGGAGACCACAATCATGCAACAGAACAAGATGTTAGTCGCGGTCAGCGCGGCCCTCGCATTCAGCACGGGCGCCCTGGCGACGAATGACGAGGCAACCCCCCAGCGTTGGTACGAGATCGGCGCGGAGGCTGTGCGGGACGCGAAAGCCCTCGGACACAACGAACGCCGGGCAAAGAATGTGATCCTGTTCGTCGGTGACGGCATGGGCGTGTCCACCGTCACGGCGGCGCGCATTCTCGAAGGCCAGTTGCAGGGCAGGGACGGCGAAATCAACCGGCTGTCCTTCGAGCGCTTCCCCTATCTCGCCCATTCCGTGACGGCCAGCGCCAACCAGCAGACTTCCGATTCTGCCCCCACCGCTACGGCGATGGTGACCGGCGTGAAGACCAACGACGGTGCGATTTCGGTGGATCAGTACATCGACCGCAACGAGAAGAGCGCCGAGACGACCGCTTCGCGCAGCCTGCGTACCATCGCCGAAGAGGCGGAACTGGCCGGTTTGTCTACCGGCTTCGTGACGACCACGCGCATCACCCACGCCACGCCGGCGGTGAACTATGCGCATATCGGCAATCGCGACTGGGAAAGCGACAACAACCTGCCGTCCGGTGCGACGGTCAAGGACATCGCGGCCCAGCTCATCGACTTCCCCTACGGTGACGGACCCGAAGTGGCGCTGGGGGGTGGCCGCAGCCGTTTCTACCCCAACACCGAAGCCGATCCGGAGTACCCCTCCAAGAAGGGTGCGCGGTTGGACAAGCGCCAGCTTTACAAGGAGTGGACCGCCAAGCGGCCGAATTCGGCCTACGTCTGGAACAAGGCGCAGTTCGATGCCATCAATCCGGCCAAGACCGACCGCCTGCTTGGACTGTTCGAGCGCTCCCACATGCATTACGAGGCGGACCGCAAGGACGATGTCGGTGGCGAGCCTAGCCTGGCTGAAATGACCAGTAAGGCGATCGATATCCTCAAAAAGGACAAGCGGGGTTTCTACCTGATGGTCGAAGGCGGCCGCATCGACCATGCCCATCATGGCGCCAACGCCTATCGGGCGCTGACGGACGCGATCGCGCTGTCCGACGCGGTGAAAGCGGCGCTGGCGAAGACCGATCCGAAAGACACGCTGATCATCGTTACCGCCGACCACAGCCACGTGTTCACCATCGCCGGCTATCCCAAGCGCGGCAACCCGATCCTCGGCAAGGTCGTCGGCGCCAACGAAACCGCCTATTCGCTGGATATGCTTGGGTTGCCCTACACCACGCTTTCCTACGCCAATGGTCCGGGCTACACCGGGACTTCCTACACCAATTCCAGCAAGTCCGCGGTCCTCCAGCCGGCGGGTGCGAAAACCTTCACCAACCCCACAGGCAGCGAAGCCGGGTCCGAAGGCCACACGCCCGGGGCCTACGATCCGGCCGTCGGGCGCCCGAACCTGCAGGCGGTCAATACCGAGGATCCGGCCTACATGCAGGAAGGTCTGGTGCCGATGGCGGCGGAGACCCATGCTGGCGAAGACGTGGGTATTTACGCGCTCGGCCCGAAAGCGCACCTGTTCCACGGTACGCAGGAGCAGAACGTCATCTATCACGTGATGAAAGACGCCCTGCGTCTCGACCGCCGGTTCGGCGACAGGGATTGAGGCCCTCGCCCGGAATAGCTTCCGGGATGGCTCGCAGGTTTTGTTCTGATCGGGGAGACGCGAATCCGCGTCTCCCCACTCATTCTTTTGGAACTTGAATGAATAGTCTGCTCGTCTTGCGCCGCATGGTGCTCGGTACGGTCCTTGGCCTGCTGGCCCTTGCTTCGGTCCCGGTTGTTCGCGCCGAGTTGCCTTCATCGGCCCCGGCGGCGGCGCCAATCGCCGCGCTCTACGAAACCCGCATCGTGGCGAAGGAAAAAGGGGCCAAGCCGCAGACGACGCGCTGGTATTTCATGCGCGAGGCCGGACGGGTGGAGGTGCGCGACGAACACGGCCATACCGGCGAACTTTGGGAACGGGATCCGAGCGGGAAGGTCTTCCACTCGCGATTGTTCCATGACGACCGGGCTCAGATCGAGTACGGCCCGACGGAATTCCAGGTATTGGGGAAAACGTGGGGGCGCGTCTCTACCCTCATCGATCGAAACGCCCTGGGTTCGACCCTGAAGCGTATTGGCCAGGGTCATCGCGCCGGCCGGCTAGTCGAGCGTTTTCGCGGCACGGCTGAGGGACGCCCGGTAGATGTCTCGTGGGATTCCGCTTTGGCGCTGCCAGCCGAAATTCACGGGGAGGATGCCCAAAAAACCACCACCGTGCGACTCCTTCGGACATGGGCTTCCGGCCAGGCGCCGCTGGCGATGACCGCTGCCGAGACCCTGGCGGGGTATCGGCAGGTGGATGGCGCCGATCTTGGCGACATGGAGTCCGATCCACTGGTGATGCGGGTGTTGCAGCAGACAGGGCAGGACCACCGGCACTGATGGCCCCCGCGTTGCCGCCCGCCTGCACCGGGCGGGCAGTCAGAGGCTGTGAATAAATCAACTGCGCGGACGGTCTGCTCCGCTGCTTACTTGCTTACTTGCTTACTTCTCGCCGATCTACCTGACAGGTCTCGTCGTTGGCTCGCCCGCGCCTCGCAGCCCTTCCCGCTCGCGACGATTTCTCCACAACCGCTCAGTCGGGCTGCGCGCTGCGCCGCGCCCGTTCCAGATCGACGATGAAGCGCTGAATGCGGGCCTGCATGGCGTGGGGAAGTTCCTCGAGGCGCAA